>JALTID010000262.1 GCA_027004335.1 bacterium | reverse complement strand
GTGGTGGCGGATACATTGGTAGCGTATTGGTACCAACCTTAATAGAAAATGGATTTAAAGTAAGGGTACTGGATAGATTTTTCTTTGGTAAAAACAGATTACCTGAGCCCAATGAAAATCTTGAAATAGTAGAAGGTGACATCAGATGGATAGGGAGAGAAATTTTTGAAGGAATTGATGCCGTAATAGATTTAGCAGCTCTATCCAATGACCCGGCAGGGGAGCTGGATCCCATAAGAACATGGTCAATAAATCATCTGGGAAGATCAAGAATTGCCTCTCTGGCAAAAGCAATGGGGGTGAAAAGATACATACTTCCCTCTTCCTGCAGTGTGTATGGATTTCAGGATGATCTTGTAAATGAGACTTCTCCTCTTAACCCACTAACAACCTATGCAAAGGCTAATCTACAGGCAGAGTATGATGTCTTTACTCTATCTGACAACAACTTTGTGGTAACAGTTATCAGACAGGCAACTGTCTATGGGTTGTCTCCAAGAATGAGGTTCGATCTTGCAATTAATGGAATGGTGAAGGGATTCTTTGTAAATGGCAAGATCCCCATTCTACGAGATGGGACTCAATGGAGACCCTTTGTACATGTAAGAGACACCTCAAAGGCTATGAGGATGATCCTAAGAGCTGATCCGGAGAAGGTAAATGGGGAAATTTTCAATGTGGGTTCCAATGAGCAGAATTATCAGATCTTTGATTTAGCAAAAAGAGTGGCAAATGCTGTTGGGATACCATTTGAATATGAATGGTATGGAGATCCTGATACCAGATCATACAGAGTTGATTTTACAAAGATAAAAGAAGTGCTTGGATTTACACCAGACTACAATGCAGAAAAAGGTGCTGTGGAGGTGTGGAATGCCCTTAAAGAGGGAAAAGTTAAACCAGATGATCCCACAACAATCACAGTTAAATGGTACCAGAAACTGATAGATGAAGGGGTAGAAGTGTGAAAGTCGTAATAACGGGAGGTAGAGGGCAATTAGCCACTGATTTGATTGCAACTAAAGATGAGCAGTTAGAGGTGATTCCACTTTCTCATTCAGAGCTTGATATAACTGATAGGGAGAAGATAAATGAGGTTCTGGAAAATCTCAAACCAGATGTGATTATCAACACAGCGGCTTTTCACAAAACAGATCAATGCGAAGATGAGGTGGAAAAATCTTTTAATATTAATAGCACCGGGGTAAAATACTTAGTGGAATTCGCTGAGAAAAATGATACTTTCCTCATTCATATAAGCACAGATTATGTATTTGATGGGGCAAAATTCTCCTCCCGTGAGCCATACACAGAAGAAGACACACCAAATCCTTTGAACATATACGGCATATCCAAACTGGCTGGAGAAACTATAATTAAAAACTACCTTGAGAAATTTTATATTTTAAGGGTGGCAAGCCTCTATGGGAAGGCAGGAGCATCAGGGAAAGGGGGAAATTTTGTTTATACTATCCTCAAAAAAGCCAGAGAAGAGGGGAAACTCTCAGTTGTTAATGATATTTTTATGAGTCCCACATCCACAAAAGATATAGCAGTAAAAATATGGGAGATGCTCAGGCAACAGGATAATTTCCCGCCCTGTATATATCATGTAACCAACCAGGGGGTTGCCACCTGGTATGATTTTGCTAAGGCTATTGTGGAATTTGCAGGAATAGAATGCAAAATAACCCCCGTCTCACATACTCAGTTTCCATCAAAAGCTAAAAGACCCCTCTGGTCTCCATTGACAAGTGTAAAGGGGACCAATTTAAGACACTGGAAGGAAGCTATTGAGGAGTTTGTGAACCTGCTTATAAA
>JALTID010000261.1 GCA_027004335.1 bacterium | reverse complement strand
TTATAAGTCTTGACGAACATGTTAACAGGGAAAGTTCTACTTTTTTCATGAGAGTGGAATGGGAATTGAGTGGATTCAAGCTCTTACCAGATGAGATTGACTCAAGATTTAAAAAAATTGCAGAAAAATTCAATTTTTCCATTTCCCCAAAAATAAAGATAACAAGATCCAGCAGGAAATTAGGGAGCTATCACTGCTCAAAGATTTTCATGTTGAAACTATAGTGCTGGCCAGATATATGCAGATATTCACACCTCAATTTGTAAGCAGATATCCTAATAGAATAATTAATATACATCACTCCTTTTTACCGGCATTTGCAGGAACTAACCCATACAGACAGGCGTATGAGAGGGGGGTAAAAATAATCGGTGCTACAAGTCACTATGTTACAGAAGAATTAGATGAAGGTCCCATAATTGAACAGGATATCACAAGGATAACGCACAGGGATTCTCTTGAAGAAATAAAAAAGAAGGGAAGGGATCTGGAAAGAATGGTCCTTTCCCGGGCATTAATCTACCATTTAAACCATAAGATTCTTGTTTTCGGAAGAAAAACCATAGTGTTTAAATAACTTCACCTTTTCCGGTTTTTTGTAATATTGTAAATCTTTTGTTATAATACTATTTGAAAGGAGTGGAATGGGTTTTAAGATTTTTGACAAAAGTAGACAACGAGTATTTCCTCTGGTGAGTATAAGTGAGAAATTTGTGTTTCCATTTCAACACATAGAAACTATTTTCACAGATTCTTTAAATAAAGCATCAGTGGAAAAGGCTCTAAGTGAAGATTATCTTGTGGCAGTTATTTTTGCTGGAAACCTTGAAAATTTTTCTCAGGAAATAATGGGCGTTGAAGCTGAAATTCTCTCTAAAAGAACTCTTGCAAATAAAGCATTCAGGGTAAGTCTCCTTGGCAAAAGAAGAATTATTATCAGAGACCTTATAAAAGAAGATAAAACATACTATGCTATATCAGATTACCCGGAAGAAGAGATAGAAATAGGAGTTGAAGAAGAAGCAACTCTTTTAAATATAATGGACTCTCTTAAGGAACTTGCCTTTCTCAAGGATAAAGAATTACCCCATAATCTTAAACACCTACCGGAGAGGAAAGAGAACATCGTAAAATTTATAGATTCTATCCCTGAATACGCTGAGCTCCCCCCTGAAAGTACCTATGTACTGCTGAAAGAACTCAACATTAAAAAAAGGATCAAGAAAGCTTATGAACTGGTAGAAAAAGAATTAGTTGTGCTCCGCCTGAGCAAAAAAATTAAAGAGGATGTTAAAAAACAGATAGAAAAAAACCAGAGAGAATACTATTTGAATGAGCAGTTGAAAGCTATTCAGAAGGAATTGGGGCATTTTGAATCTCTTAAAGAAGAGTTACTGGAACTTGAGAAAAAGATAAATGAGAAGAATTTACCTCCTAAAGTAGAAGAAGTTGCACTTAAGGAATTAAAAAAATTGCATTCAATGCAGCCATCATCTGCAGAAGCTACTGTGGTGAGAAATTATCTTGACTGGCTACTATCACTTCCATGGAAAGAGAAAACTAAAGATAAGCTCAACCTTGAAAGAGCTAAAAAAATACTTGACAGAGATCATTACGGCTTGGAAAAAGTTAAGGAGAGAATTATAGAGTATCTGGCAGTAAAAAAACTGAACAAGAAATTCAAAGGTAACATCCTCTGTTTTGTCGGACCTCCCGGGGTTGGGAAAACTTCCCTTGCGAGGTCTATAGCAAATTCTCTGGGGAGAAGATTTGTCAGAATCTCACTCGGGGGAGTAAAAGATGAAGCAGAAATAAGAGGACACAGAAGAACTTATGT
>JALTID010000260.1:1599-5773 GCA_027004335.1 bacterium | reverse complement strand
ACTTCCACCACTTCAGTTACCGTTTTCTTCTTCAGATCAGCTTCAACGCTGCTTTGCACTTTAGCAATAAATTCTGCTTTGGTCATCTTTACACCTCCCAATGTGTGTTTTTTAAACTTATAATACAAAAATCGCTATTTGTCAATACCCTGGGAAAAATTTTATGAGATTTTATGCCAGAATATGGCAATTGAAAATGTAACCCCTTTATTTTACTTCAAAAGATAGTGATAACCAGATCATTCCAAGTATAATGCCACCTATAACATCGCTCGCCCAATGCACATTAAAGTAAATTCTACTGAAAGAAATCAGCAAAGGTGTCCCGATCACGATTACTAAAAATAAAATTCTCAAAACAAGTTTTTTTATATCGTTATAAAATACGATCAGAATAAACAAAAAGAAAATGGTTGACATCATTGCATGACCGCTGGGAAAACTGAAACTATTCACATGAAAAACAGCATTGGAGGGTCTCGCTCTACTGAACAGATACTTTATAAGTGACATAACCCCGTAACCACCAGGCATAGCAACTAGAAAGGGAACTATCATATCTTTTTTTTTCATAAGTACAAGAATAAAAAAGAGAATAATAGAAAGGATCAGCATGGGCTCAAATCTTCCGGTGAAAGTCGCCCAGTACATCAACTTATTCAAGAATGGGGTCCTGATGGCAGTCGCCCAGTGATTTACATAATGGTCAAAGTTAAGAACTGGAGCAAGCACAGAATTCATGCTGTAATTATACAGTGAAATCCAGAAAAATTAAAATCTTTGGTAGGGTATACTAATTTTGTGTAAGTGTTGCAAAAAGAGCTACCTCCTGTAGGCTGAATTAAAAAATCAAATCTGACGGGAGGTAGCCCCCATGACCAAGTACAGTTTATCAAAATTGTTTGAAGAAAAAAGGGGCAAGATAACCTATTTGACGCAGGTAGAATTAGGGATTAAAATTCCTACTGTAAAGGGGGACATAAAATGGAGAAAAATCTTCCTTCAATGATAAAAGATAGAGCTGAATCCCATCCAGGGGGAATTATCTTTTACTACAAAAAGGAAGGTAAGTGGATCCCCGTTACATGGGAGGAATTTCTGGAGACAATTGTTAAGATAGCCAGCGGTCTCTATTATCTTGGTTTTAGAGAAAAGGAGATCGGGACCATTTATTCATATAATAGAGCTGAATGGTTCTACTTTGATTTTGCTTTTCAATGGCTCAGAGGGATTTCAACCCCCATCTATATGAATTCCACCGGGGAGCAGGCTAAATATGTAATCCAGCACACCGAAAGTAAATTCCTCTTTGTTGATACCAGAGAAAGATGGAATAAGATAAAGCATTTTATTAAGGAATTGGGACTAAAAAAGGTTTTTGTACCTGAAAAATGGGAAAAGAATCAGCTTCTAATGAGTGTTGATGATCTTATAAAGAGAGGTGAAGCGCATAAAGAGGTGGAAAGTAAAGTATGGTCCCTTTTTGAGAAAATAACTCCAGAGGATATCTACACCGTGGTTTATACTTCAGGAACCACGGGGACCCCAAAAGGTGTAATGCTCACACATCGTAACACTCTATATGTTCTTGAAACATCCTCAAAATTGGCCCCTCTTTATTCTTACGATACAGGACTTTCATATCTCCCTCTTGCTCATGTCGCCCAGAGAATAGCGGATTATGCAGCTCTTTATAATTCGGTCCCCGGCTATTTTGCTGAATCCCTGGAAAAATTTCCAGATAATCTGGTAGAGGTAAAGCCAACAATAATTGTGGCAGTGCCAAGAATTCTTGAGAAGATATATTCAAGGATCAAGATGGCGGTGGAAGATACTCCTGTTATAGCTCAGATGATCTTTAGATGGGCTGAAAGAACAGGAAGAGAGTACTATCGGTCAAAAGTTATTGCAAAAAAGATTCCTGTATCCCTTATGATAAGATGGAGATTGGCGAATAGATTGGTTTTTTCAAAAATTAAAGATAATTTGGGGGGGAGATTGAGAATGATTCTTTGTGGAGGTGCTCCCCTGAGAAAGGAGATAGGTGAATTTTTCTACGGAATAGGTATCCCGGTTCTGGAAATTTACGGTTTAACCGAAGTAAGTGCTCCTGTTTCATACGGAACAGAGGAGAATGTGAGATATGGGACAGTTAACAGAGTTTTTCCAGGGGGAGAGGTCAGGATAGCAGAAGATGGAGAAATTTTGTACAGGGGCCCCAATCTCTTCAAGGGTTACTATAAAAACCCCTCTGCCACACAAGAGGTAATTGATAAAGATGGGTGGTTTCATACAGGGGATCTTGGATATTTAGATGAGAATGGCTACCTTGTAATCACAGGAAGAAAAAAGGATTTAGTTGTCACTTCTGGAGGGAAAAATATTTCTCCAGCTCCCATAGAAGATAAGATCAAGCAGCTCACTTTTATAAGTAACGCTGTGGTTGTGGGAGATAACAGAAAGTACCTTACAGCTCTTATAACTGTTGATGAAGATGAATTGATAGAAATGGCAAAAGAGAAGAAAATTGATGGGTGTAATTTAAAAACTGTTAGAGAAAAATTAGGAATTGACAGAATCATCAGAGAGCATATCAAAGATGTAAATTCAACCCTTGCATCTTTTGAAACAATAAAGGATTTCAAAATCCTGGACAGAGATTTTTCTATTGATGAAGGGGAAATCACTCCTACCCTTAAGGTCAAGAGATCTGTAGTACAGCAGAAGTACAAATCTGTAATTGATGAGATGTATTCTGATTTTGATTAGAAATTTAAACTGTGCTATCATTTCCCCAAAAAGAAAGGAAGGAAAGAAATGGTTGAGGGAATAATTTTAGCAGCAGGGGAGGGGAAAAGAATGAAATCTTCCCTTCCCAAAGTCCTTCACAGAATTTTAGGAAAGCCCATTTTGCAGAGGGTCATTGAGGCTTTTATCTCCGCAGATATAGAAAAGATTACGGTGGTTGTTTCTCCTATTGAGAAGTTACAGGATTTTGTTAAAGAAAACTTCTCAGATGTGAACATTGTAATCCAGGAGAAACCCATGGGTACTGGAGATGCTGTTAAAAAGGCCCTAGATTTTGTTAAAAAAGATGGATTTTCTCTGATTACCCCCGGTGATACACCGCTTCTAAGCGGAGAAACCCTCAAAAAAATTTACACCTCCGCCGGAGAAGGTGATCTTTTTATAGTAACCACTTTTCTGGATGATCCCTATGGCTATGGAAGAATTGTGAGAGATAACGAGGGAAATATTTCCAGAATTGTGGAAGAAAAAGATACCACCGAAGAAGAAAAGAAAATTAAAGAGATAAATACTGGTGTCTATTTAATCAGGAATTCCCTGCTATCGGAGTATATTGACAGGCTGGACAATAACAATGCTCAGGGAGAATTTTATCTCACAGATATAATCAAGTTTGCCAGAAAAGATAAGAAGATCGTAAAAGTAATCACTGTTGAAGATCCCACTCTATTTCTGGGAGTTAACAGTAGAAAACAACTTGTGGAGATTGAAAAAATCTGGCTTGAAAGAATCGTTAATTACTGGCTGGAGAATGGTGTAACAATTCATTTCCCCGAAAGTGTGTATATTGAACCAGAGGTGAAGATTGGAAAAGATTGCGAGATCTTCTCCGGCGTATATATCACGGGTAAAAGTAAAATTGATGAAAATTGTGTTATTCAGAGTGGAGTAAGAATTGTGAACAGTAAGATTGGTAAGAATGTCTGGATAAAGGATAATTCATATATTGAGGAAGCTGTTATAGGAGATGGTTCCATAATAGGCCCTATGGCTCATCTCAGACCTGGCAGTGTACTGGCGGAGAATGTGAGGATTGGGAATTTTGTAGAAACCAAAAAAGCCGAGATTGGGAGAGGAACAAAGGTAAATCATCTCTCATATATTGGAGATGCAGAATTGGGTGAGGATGTGAATATTGGTGCTGGAACAATTACCTGCAATTATGACGGTTTTTTCAAATACAAAACAAAAATCGGAAACAGGGTTTTTGTGGGAAGCGACACCCAGCTTGTTGCCCCCATTACTCTTGAAGATGATGTTTACATCGGAGCAGGTTCCACTATCACAAAGAATGTACCTGCTGGAAATCTAAGTTTAACAAGGACAAAACAGAGATTCATCCCTGGCTATGCAGAGAGAAAAAGAA
>JALTID010000260.1:0-1589 GCA_027004335.1 bacterium | reverse complement strand
CAACAACAACTAGCTCTATAGTATTATATGCTATTATTAGTAAATTTCATCATCCTGAAACAGAATTAGAAGCCTTTGTTTCTTCTCCTTTCGTCCAGGATTCTTATGCTATCTAATAGTAAGTTTTCAAGAGTTCTTGCTATTATTCTCTTCCGTGGTTTCACATTTGGAGTAATTTCAAAGTATCCCTCCTCCCAGCCCACTAACTCATAGAAAGCACTTTCTCCCTCTTTTTCCCCATACTTGACATAAACAACTTCCCCCTCTTCCATATCAATTTCCCCCACCTCTCCCTCATGAAATAGAATAATTCTACAGGTTTTCCTGTTTTGCCCCAGAAGTTGAAGCATATCTGGGAGAGGTAGATCAGCTAATTGACCTTGAAGTGTAGCATTCTCCTTTTTCTCATTATCTTCAATATCTAAGCTACCTATAGAGTCAGCAGAAATCTCTATCACATCAGAGGTATCCTCATTGGAAAAGAAGACCTCATCTACACTACCTGTATGATATATACCAGGAAATGCCTCCTCGTCAGATTCAGGCCCGAGGTAAACATCTCCCTCTGTTTCTAAACTTACCACATCTTCTCCTGTGTGCTTGGGGTATGTCCGCTGGATAAGCTGGTAAACTGTGTATTCAAAGGTTAAAACAATTTCCAGTCTTGATACACCTGTTTTTTCTTTGACTATTTTTTTTATCTTTTCAAGATCATGTCCATATGCCACAGCTATTAGCAGAGTATCGTTTTCTATATCATAATCTATTGGAATCACGGCATATTTCTCTGCAAAATCAACTGGAATAAAGGTTAATGCCTCTGCAGGGATATCTAATTTTAAGAGATAATCTGTGGGGAAATACTCGGTGTTTTTTTCCATTGAGAGGATTTTTAACATATCCTCTTCGTCTAATAGGTTCATATTGTAGAGCACCTCAGCAAATGGTTTATCCTCCTTTCCCCAGTAACTGAGAGCCACTACAAGCTGCTCTTTTGTTATCATGTTTTTCTTAACTAAAAATTCACCTAACTTTTTTATTTTTGCTTCTTCTTCAGGTGGTTTTTTACTGATTTCCATGCCTTTTCACCCAATTATAGATATATGTATCAACTTTACCCACTTTTCTCCCTCTGCATAAATCAACATGACCAAAGCCTTTAAAAATCTTAAATGTCTTATCTTTACTTCCTATCTTATCAAATACCCTCATTTTAATATTATCTTTATTTGCCAGCTTGTCAAGGGAGCCCGCAATTAGAAGTACAGGGAGTTTTATTCTCATTATTTGTTTTTCATAGTCATATGGGTTGCATCCTGGGGCATCACACAATTCATTGAACTTTCCTGTTCTCAACCACAAATAAAGCTGATAGATCAGTCTTGGCGAGATATTATCAAGACCATATCTAAGCATATAAAACATATCCTTGAGTTCGCAGTTCTTCACATTCCATATATTCTCCTGAAGAAAGTCCATAGGTGTCATTCTCATTTTTTCCTGGATTATCTTGTGAAAATAGCCGAAATCTGGCGGGCTTTTCCCCCCCAGATAGTGGTAAAATGCAGGAGCAAGAAAAGTCAAAGCAA
>JALTID010000259.1 GCA_027004335.1 bacterium | reverse complement strand
CTTCACCTGAACCCTCAGCGAACTCACCTCCCAACTCTTCATCACTGAATAAATCCTCACTTTTAGCAGCAGAACTCTCAAGTTCTTCGGCACTTATATCACCAAAAAGATCCTCTTCTCTACCCCCTACTTCCTCTTTCTCAACTTTTTTCTCTTTCACAGGACCTGTATCAAAATCAAGCTCTTCGCCAAAGAGATCCTCACCCAATTCACCAGTAGTAATTTCAACTTTCTCTGAGCCTGTTGTTTCAGCTCCTTCACCTTCAGCTTCTCCAAAAATATCCTCCTGTGCAGCGGGAGACTTTTCAAAAGACTCCCCTGGAATCAATTCTTTCAGCTCAGGAAGTGATCTTATTGGAATATACTCCTTCTCATCAACAGAAACAGACTCATTACCAACAATTTCTCCCCTCTTGATAAGATCCTTCAGGGCACTAAGATCATAGGGACCTAACTCTAAGCCCTCAGGAGTTTTTATCATGTAATTCTTCTTCTTACTCTTAGGAGGATAGACCACAAACACATGACCACACGAAGGACATTTTACTTTAGTTCCCTCTGGTTTAATCTTTTCATCAGGGAACTTATACTTTTTCCCACAGGATGGGCACTGAACGATCATAATTACCCTCTAAATATCAAGATTTCTTACCCTCAGGGCATTTTCAAAAATAAACTCTTTTCTCGGCAGTGTATCTTTCCCCATTAGCACGGTAAGCATCTCTTCTGCTTTTACTGCATCTTCTACAGTAATCTGGATAAGCCTGCGGGTTTCAGGATCCATGGTTGTTTCCCAGAGTTGCTCAGGATTCATTTCGCCCAACCCTTTATATCTCTGAATATAAATTTTGCTCTTTACCTTCTCTACAGCAAAATGTGCCAGATCAACTCTAGAAGTGAACTCTTCAATAACCCCGTTACTCTGTAATTCCAAAAGCGCATAAGGGAGAGAAGCAACTTCCCTCATTTTCTTATCAAGATCAAGCATTTCCCCTATATCAGGATTAGAGATAAATTCCTCTCCGATAAAGTATGTCCTCACAATCCTTCCATCCTTTACCTTAGCTTTCAAAACATTTTCCCCTGTGGTTTCATCTTTTATCACTTCAAGATAAAATTCCTTATCCTTAATTTTTTCCCCTGAGATTTCATGGAGCCTCTCACCAAACTTTCCAATGTTTTCCGGAGAAAGACATTCAATATTAAGAAGTTCCTTTTTTATCAAAAAATTAAGCAGGTCCCTATCTACCCTATTTTTCAAAACATCCAAAAGACTTTCATATTCAAATGCCATTAAAATCAATTTTTTTAAATTCATGTTCTTTATCTTTTTACCATCTGAATCAGTAAGATAATAACTTCCCACGAAAAGGTCAAGAAGATATTCATTGAGTTCCTTATCATCCTTAATATATCTTTCCTCCTTTCCCTTTTTAACTCTGTAGAGAGGAGGCTGAGCTATATAAAGATGACCTTTTTCAATAAGATCTGGAAAATTCCTATAAAAGAAGGTAAGGAGAAGAGTTCTGATATGTGCTCCATCAACATCAGCATCCGTCATTATTATTATTTTATGGTACCTTATCTTCTCCAATTCAAAAGTGTCTTTTATTCCTGCTCCTATGGCAGTAATTAGAGCTTTGATTTCATCATTCTGCAGCATTTTATTAAGAGTATTTTTTTCAATATTTAAAATTTTACCCTTCAGGGGAAGAATCGCCTGAATCTTTCTATCTCTTCCCTGTTTAGCAGAGCCACCTGCCGAATCACCCTCAACGATGAAAAGTTCCGTTAACCTGGGATCCCTCTCCTGACAATCAGCTAATTTTCCAGGAAGGGTGGTATTCTCCAGCACATTCTTTCTTCTCACCATTTCCTTGGCACGATGAGCAGCCTCTCTAGCATCTGCAGCCCTTAGTGCTTTTTCAATAATCGTTCTGCCAACTTTGGGATTTTCCTCAAGAAATGTGGAAAGTTTTTCTATAATTATTGATTGAACAATACCCTTCACTTCACTGTTACCCAGCTTTGTTTTGGTCTGCCCTTCAAATTGCGGATTGGGTATTTTAACATTTACAATGCTAAACAACCCTTCTCTTACATCATCACCTGATAAGCTTCTTCCTTTTTTTATTAAATTATTCTCCTGAGCATAGGAATTGATAACTCTTGTGAGGGCAGAACGAAAACCAACCAGATGCGTTCCGCCTTCTATAGTATTTATGTTATTAGCATAGGTAAGAATTTTTTCATTATATTCATTGGTGTGCTGAATTGCTATCTCCACCTCAACTCCTTCTTTTTCCCCTCTAAAATAGATAGGTTCAAAATAAAGAGGTTCCTTTCCCCTAGTGAGATGTTTGAGAAATTCTCTGATTCCACCCTCATAGTGGAATTCAACTTTTTTGTCGCTCCTCTCGTCAAGTAGGGTGATCATGAGACCTGCATTCAAAAAAGCAAGTTCTCTGAGTCTCCTTGCAATTGTCTCAAAGTTAAACTCAATAGATTCAAAAACTTGTGAATCAGGCTTGAATGTTACTTTCGTCCCAGTTAGCTTAGTTTCACCTATTACCTTAATTTTAGCTACAGGGTCCCCTCTTGAATATCTCTGGTACCATATCTTCCCCTCCCTTCTGACTTCCACCTCTAAATATTCAGAAAGAGCATTAACAACAGAAATCCCAACCCCGTGAAGTCCCCCTGAAACTCTGTAAATTTTATTATCAAACTTACCACCAGCATGGAGCTTTGTCATAACTACTTCAAGAGCCGAGACCCCATACTGGGGGTGCTCTCTCACAGGTATACCTCTACCGTTGTCTTCTACGGTCACACTATTATTATGATGAATAACAACCCTAATCTCCGTACAGTATCCTGCCAGAGCCTCATCTACACTGTTATCCACAACCTCATATACCAGATGATGAAGACCCTGGGGGCTGGTGGAACCAATATACATGGCCGGCCTTTTACGAACAGCCTCAAGCCCTTCAAGTACCTTGATATTTTCCGCATCATACTGCTCTACCACTTTCTTCTCCAGCTCAAGTCCATCACTCATTATGAAAAACCTCTTTTTTCTCTTATTTATTACATTTTATCCCAATTTAAGAAGAATGTAAAGGAAATAACTTAAAGTGGTTAAGACATCTTCCCGTGGTAGGATCACAATAAAAAACTTCCTCCTTGAAAAAATAGCATTAGAAGTTACAATATAATTAGTTTTAATAAGCGCGCCCATAGCTCAGTAGGATAGAGCATCGGATTGCGGATCCGGGGGCCGGGTGTTCAAATCACCCTGGGCGCGCCAGAATTTTTAGAAATGAAGGTAGCTGTTGTATCGGATTCTCATGGCAATATTAGTGGACTTCGTATCCTCTATACCTATTTAGTGGAAGAAGAGGGAATAAGAAGATTTTTCCATCTTGGTCACTACTTCCATGATGTAGAGAGAGCTCACCTTTTCCAGATACAAAAAAGCGAGATGGATGACACTACTTTTTTTTCTGATCTTGCATCTGTTCTGCTGGAAAAAGATGAAGCAGGAGCTGGAAGAATTCGCAGGATTATCCAGGTTCCAGCCGACGACGATCCCGAAGCCAAGAATCCTATCATTCCGAGGATAGAATATACGATATTAAACGGATTTATTACTGTTATTGTGCATGATATAAGAAATTTAACAAAAGAAGATATTCAAAATGGGTATGTTTTTCTCCATGGTGCGACTCATATTCCTCAGGTCGAAATTTTATCGGGAAGGATTTTTGTAAATCCTGGACACTTTTCATTAATGGAAAAGGACAAACCTACCTATGGACTTATTGATATTTCAGATAGCGAGATTATTGCAGAAATTAGGGACCTATCACATTCTGTACTAATGAGGGAAAAGATAAAAGTAAAAAGGGCCCGAAAATTCGGGACTCGCTAATTAACTTTCTCCGCTTTCGCTTTTAGCCTCTTCTATAACTTTATTAGCAAGATGAGTGGGGACTTCTTCATAGTGGCTGAATTCCATAGAAAAATATCCTCTACCCTGAGTCATTGACCTTAGATCTGGTGCATATGTAAGAACCTCAGCAAGAGGAACATAAGCCGTTATTACCTGCGCACCTGCTTTAGGAACCACTCCAACAATTTTACCCCTTCTTGCATTCAGATCCCCGGTAATCGTTCCCATATACTCCTCAGGCACAACAATTTCCATTTTCATTATTGGCTCAAGGAGAACTGGCTGTGCTTCCACAATTGCTTTCTTAAATGCGAGTGAACCTGCAATTTGAAAAGCGAGATCTGATGAATCTACCGGATGATGGCTCCCATCATAGAGAATAACTTTTGCATCAACAACGGGATAACCTGCAAGAGGTCCCTTCTGCATTGCATCTTTGATCCCTTTCTCAACAGAGGGAATAAACTGCTTGGGAATAACCCCGCCAACAATTTTATCCTCAAAGATAAAACCACTACCTCTTTCAAGAGGTTCAATTTCAATCCAACAATCTCCATATTGACCATGGCCACCTGTTTGTTTTTTGTACTTGCCCTGAGCTTTTGCTTTTTTCTTTATAGTTTCCCTATATGGTACTTTCGGCGCAAGAAGTTCTATTTCAACACCATACTTTCTTTTCAATCTCTCTATAGCAACCTCTATCTGAACCTGACCGAGGCCTTTTAGTAGTAACTCTTTTGTCTGTGGCTCTCTCTCTAACCTGAGTGAGGGATCTTCCTCAACAAGTCTGTTAAGTGCATTTATCATTTTCTCTTCATCATGTTTACCTTTCGGTTTTACCGCATAAGCAAGAACAGGTTCAAGTGGAGAAACCAAATTAAGAAATATTACATTCTTGTCGCTGCAAACAGTATCACCTGTAGAACCCTCTTTTAATTTTGGAATAGCAATGATATCTCCTGCTCCAGCTTCATTTATCTGAATGAATTTTTTCCCCAGTACTTTGTTCATCTGGGCAATTTTGTCTTTGTACCTTTTGTTTGGTATATAAATGGTAGAATCAGAAGCTAATCCACCCGAAAAGATCTTAACATAACTTACTTTACCTGCGAATTGATCTATGGTGGTTTTAAAAATTATACCTGACAGAAAATCAGTCCTTGCGGGGTGAATCTCCACTTCCTTACCATCAGGATCCTCTGCCACTATGGGAGATCTTTCTAAAGGGGAGGGCAAATAATCAATAACAGCATCAACAAGCTGAGAAACTCCGATATTCCTCGCTGCAGAACCAACTACAGCAGGAACTATCTTCCTGCTTATCACACCTTCCCGAAGCACCTTCTTCAGTTCCTCAATAGAAATTTCCTCCCCATCAAGATACCTCTCAAGCACCTCATCATCCTGCTCAACGATGGCCTCAACCAGACTACCCCTAAATTCTTCCACCTGATCAATATATTCATCCGGAACATCTTTCACCTTGAATTTTCCAGAACCATCTATTTCATAAAAGTAAGCCTTATTTTCAAGTAGATCTACTACCCCATGAAAATTTGCCTCTCTTCCCATAGGAATCTGGAGCAAAGCCGGCTTTGTTCCGAAACTTTTCTCAACACCATCCGCAGCTCTCAGGAAATCAGACTTTTCCATATCAAGTTTATTTATAAAAATTAGACGAGGAAGCTCATACTCATCAAGATATTCCCAGAATTTTATAGTTTGGTCTTTTACACCTGAAATTGCACTCACTATCATCACAGCACCTTCCGTTGCAAGGAGAGCATTCTTTGCATCAAAAACAAAATTTGAATAACCGGGAGTATCAACAATAT
>JALTID010000258.1 GCA_027004335.1 bacterium | reverse complement strand
TTAACCCTATTTCCACTGCAGTAGAGCCATTGTCTGAGTAAAAAATTTTATTCAATTCTTCAGGTGTGATTTTAATTAATCTTTCAGCCAGATCAATAGATGGAACATTGGCAAGACCTAAAAGGGTTGAGTGAGCTATCTTCTCTAACTGTTTTTTTATAGCTTCGTTAATTTCTCTCTTTCTGTGCCCGTGAACATTTACCCAGAGGGAAGAAACCCCGTCAAGAAACTTCCTGCCGTGGACATCATATAAATAGCACCCTTCTCCCCTTTCAATTATAATTACCTCCTCATCTTCAACCCAATCTTTCATCTGGGTAAAGGGGTGCCAGATATGTTTTCTATCTATTTCAAAAAGATGATTTATCCATTCCTCCCTGGTCATCTTTTTTCTCCTCATCTGGTAAGAATTTGTAAAAAATCATAAATGCCATGGATGGTCTTTTTGAAGATTCTCTCATGGCAAAGTGAATCCCGTCAAGATACCATCCATCTTTTGTTAATTCATTAAGTTTTTTTTCTATCTCTTCATCAGTTACTATGCTTAATTCCACTACTCTGTATGTGATCATCTTTTCTCTATCTTTTATCTCTTCTTTAGTTTTTCTATTTGTACAATTTAAACGGAAACTATATTTGCCAGTTGCTTCTTAATTATAACAGAAAAAGAACTGACCTGGTAGGGAACACTACTCCTCGGTTTGCCTTACCGGTTAAAATATTATATTATGTGAGAGGAGAGTGCAGAGGATGAAAGAACTTTTAAAGGAAATTGTCAATCTTCTTGTAGATGAGCTGAATCCTGAAAGAATTATCCTATTTGGTTCAAGGTCTAAAAATAGAGCACATAAGTATTCAGATTTTGATATTGCTATTGAAGGAGTAGATCTAGATCTTAGAAAGGAGAGAAAGATCAAAGAGATTCTTGATGAAATATCCGGCGTATTTACAGTTGATCTCACAAATCTTGATAAAGCAGATAAAAAATTCAGAGAAATAGTTTACCATACAGGTGAGATTTTGTATGAAAGAGGAAGTGATCTACGCAGTAGAAAAAGTTCAGAACGCCTTTGATAGGTTACAGGAGGCTGTAAATAGAGCAGAGGATGATCTTGATAGGGATGGTGTAATCCAGAGATTTGAATTTACCTTTGAGCTATTCTGGAAGACATTGAGGATTTTCCTTGAATATGAAGGTTTCCAGTGTAGTAGTCCTCGTTCATGCATAAAAGAAGCAGCAAAAAGGGGATATTTAGAGGATGCAGAACTTGTCCTGGACATGTTAGAAGACAGAAACAGATCCTCTCATATTTACAATGAATCCACGGCACAGGAGCTTTTTGAGAGGATTCGAGAAAATTATGTCACTATTTTTAAGAAGAATCTCAGTATGATCAGGCAATATCTGGATTAGCGGATTTCTTTTTTTCCTCTATGATAAATGTTATCAGGAGAAGACCAGTTCCAATAACAATAGACGAATCAGCTACGTTAAATGCGGGCCAGTGGTATCTGCCGATATAGAAATCCAGAAAGTCCACCACATGCCCGTGAATAATTCTATCGTAAAGATTCCCAAAAGCTCCCCCTAAGATTAGATTGATACTTATC
Organism: bacterium; assembly: GCA_027004335.1. Taxonomy (GTDB): domain Bacteria; phylum JALSQH01; class JALSQH01; order JALSQH01; family JALSQH01; genus JALTID01. Next base: position 4,187 of record JALTID010000258.1, on the reverse strand, counting down.
AACTGAAGGTGGTTATCATCCATTGTTACAAAAAAGAGGTAAAGTACAAAAAGAATGGCAATGGCAGTGGTTGCGTGAAAGAGAAAATTAATTATCGGTGAATGCCTTTGGGCAAAAAGGCTGAAAGCTGCCCCTGCGTTGTACGCTTTTACAACATTGAAAAATCCAGGGATAATGGTGATCTTTGCGTAGAGATAAAGATTATGGTCTATTAAAAATTTTGTTATTTGATCTACTGCAATTACCGGGATGGCAACGGCAATGAAATAAATCAGTTTAACCACTCTTCTCCTCTTCAAGTGCTCTTACACATTTTTCGCAGAGGTCAGGATAATCTGGATTCTGTCCAACTGTTGGAGAGTAGTTCCAGCATCTCTGACATTTTTTACCAATTGCTTTTTGTACAGATATTCTTAAGTTTTTAATTGCTTCAGCTTCGTAAAATTCGCCGTCAGTCTTCTCCACAAGTTCAGCCTGTGATGTTATAAATATGAAGGGAAGATCATCTATGTATTTCTGGAGAATCTCCTTTTCTCTTCCCTCTGCTTCAATTAAAACTCTTGCGTCAAGAGAATGTCCAATAAATTTCTCCTGCCTTTTGATCTCTAATGCTTTGTTTACCTCTTCTCTAATTTTTACAATGATCTCCCATTCTTCTGCGAGAGGCTCGTTGTAATACTCCTGCACTTCTTCCGGGAAAGGTTCAGCGAAGAGATTTTCAGACTTCTCTCCTGGCAGGAATTTCCATGCTTCATAAGCTGTGAAAGAAGTTACGGGAGCAATGAGTTTAATGAGTGTCCTGAGAATGCGATAGATTACAGTTTGAGCAGATCTTCTTCCTTTGGATTTTGATGCCCATGTGTAAAGTCTGTCTTTGAGAATGTCCAGATAGAAAGCGCTGAGATCCACAACGCAGAAGTTGTGAATGGAGTGATAAACGATGTGGAAGTCATATTCGTCGTAAGCTTTTCTTATCCTTTTTATTAACTGATTGGTTCTGTGAAGCATATATTTATCAATGGGAAGAAGATCGTTATAGTGGATATTGTCCTTTGAGGGCTCAAAGTCGTAGAGATTCCCCAACATAAATCTTATTGTGTTTCTGATCCTTCTGTATGCATCTACAAGCCTTTTCAGTATCTCCTGAGAAATTCTTATGTCATCTCTGTAGTCTTCTGCTGCCACCCAGAGTCTTAGAATCTCAGCCCCATGCTGTTTTATAATTTCTTCGGGACTGATTACATTTCCCAGAGATTTGCTCATCTTTCTTCCCTGTCCATCCACCACGAAACCATGAGTAAGAACTGCCTTATAAGGAGCCTCTCCTCTTGTTATTACTGAAGTTAGAAGCGATGAGTGGAACCAGCCTCTGTGCTGGTCGCTTCCTTCCAGGTATAGATCCACGGGAAAACCCATATCGGGATCATTTTCTGCCACCGCTGCATAACTTACTCCTGATTCAAACCAGACATCAAGGATATCCTGTTCCAGTTCAAATTCTTCTCCACCGCAGTATGGGCATTTAGTCCCGGGATGTAGAAGTTCTTTTACCGACTTACTGAACCATGCGTTGGAACCTTCTTTCTCAAAGATAGAGGCTACATGCTCCGCTATTTCTCTTGAAGTAAAGGGCTTTCCGCATTTTTTACAATATACCGCTATTATAGGGACACCCCACGATCTCTGACGGGAGATGCACCAATCTGGTCTTGATTCCACCATGTTGTAGATCCTGTCTCTGCCCCATGAGGGGATCCATTTAACTTTATCAATTTCCTTGAGAGCTTTTTCTCTGAGATTATTTGTTTCCATAGATATAAACCACTGATCGGTAGCTCTGAAAATTATGGGATTCTTGCATCTCCAGCAGTGAGGATATGAATGTACGATTTCACCAGAATGGATCAGAGTGCCTTTTTTCTTTAAATCTTCAATTATAACAGGATTGGCGTCCCATACCGACATTCCCTCATACATCGGGACTTCTGAAGTGAATTTCCCATCGCCATCCACTGGAGCAAAAACATCCAGCTCATATTTCAGCCCCACTTCATAATCTTCTTCTCCATGTCCAGGAGCTGTATGTACGCATCCTGTACCGGCATCCATGGTAACATGCTCTCCAAGGATCACAATGGATTCTTTATTATCAAAAATAGGGTGTTTTAGTTTTAGTCCTTCTAATTCGCTTCCCTTTTTCTCAAGAATTACTTCTCCCCTTTTTCCAAGAACCTGAAGAAAATTATCCAGCAGGAGTGTTGCAACTACATAGATCTCTCCATCTACCGCTTTGTAAAAGGAGTAATTTTCGTTAGGATGTAATGCCACAGCTAAATTGGCAGGTAATGTCCATGGAGTTGTGGTCCAGATAACGATGTTGATCTTCTCATTTTTGAGAGATGAATCAATTTTCTCCGGAGGATCAATGAGGGGGAATTTAACATATATTGAGGGTGACTTATGATCATAGTATTCAATTTCTGCTTCTGCCAGTGCTGTTTTGCAGTGGGGGCACCAGTATATCGGCTTTTTCTGTTTATACACATTGCCTGCTTCAACAATTTTCCCGAACTCCCTCACAATTGTTGCTTCATACCGGGGTTTCATCGTTAAGTATGGGTCATCCCATAATCCCAGGACCCCAAGCCTTTTGAATTCGTCCCGCTGGATTTTTACATATTTTTCAGCATATTTTTTGCAACGTTCCCTGATCTGGATCTTGCTCATCTCTTTTTTTCTCGGTCCTAACTCATGGTCAACTTTTAGTTCAATGGGAAGGCCATGACAGTCCCATCCTGGGACGAATTTTACTTTATAACCTTCCATAGATTTGTATTTTACGATGATGTCTTTCAAAATTTTGTTAAGAGCATGTCCCATATGAATATGACCATTAGCATAGGGTGGTCCATCGTGGAATACAAAAACAGGAGCATTTTTTCTCTGCTCCAATAGCTCTATGTAAATCTTTTTCTCTTCCCATTCCTTTAAAATTTCTTTTTCCTTCTGAGTAAGATTCGCTTTCATGGGAAAGGCAGTTTTGGGGAGGTGCAGAGTTTCCTTATAATCATCGGGTTTCATTATTTTCTCCAAGGGCTAAAGTTCTTCCTACAGCTTCTGCAACAGGTTTTAGTTCTTCAATTAGTTGACGGAATCTCTCATATTTTAGAGATTGAGGACCGTCACTTAGGGCTTTTTCGGGCTCGGGATGAACTTCTACCATGATCCCATCAGCACCTGCAGCGATACCAGCTTTTGCCATTGGTATAACATAATCCCAGTGACCTGTTCCATGGCTGGGATCCACAATAACTGGTAGATGGGTCCTGTCTCTCAGTACTGGTATTGCATTGAGGTCAAGCGTATTTCGCGTGGAAGTTTCAAAGGTTCTTATTCCTCTCTCACAGAGAATAACATTTTCGTTACCCCCCGATAGCAAATACTCAGCAGCAAACAGCCATTCATCTATTGTTGCGCACATCCCTCTCTTCAGGAGAATTGGTTTGTTTATCTTGCTTAATTCTTTGAGCAGGGCAAAGTTCTGCATATTCCGGGCACCTACCTGGATTATGTCTACATATTCAATAAAGAAAGGTAGATCATGTTTATCCAGGATCTCAGAAATAACCGGCGTTCCTGCTTCTTTTCCTGCCCTTGCCAGGATCTTCAAACCCTCTATGCCAAATCCCTGGAATGAATAAGGTGAAGTTCTTGGTTTAAATGCACCTCCCCTCAATATGTGGGCCCCCGCTTTTTTTACCTCTTTTGCAATTTCCACAGTTATCTCCTCCCCTTCAACGGAGCAGGGTCCGGCGATAATGGTAATTTCGTCTCCACCAATATAAAGGTCATCCTTAATTTTGATTTTTGTTTTTTCTGGTTTAGCTTCTTTACTTGCTAACTTATAGGGTTTTAAAATGGGGATGACATTCTCAACTCCTTCAAAGGCTTTGAGCTTTTCCATTACATCAACTTTTTTTCGTTCATCCCCCACAGCGGCTACTACGGTTCTCTCCACTCCATAGATAGTATGCGGTTTATACCCTTCGTTTTCCAGGGCTTCTACAACCTTTTTTATGCAATCATCTTTTGCACCTTTTTTCATTACGATTATCATTTAAATACACTCCTTCTCTGGTTATCATTATATTTTCTTACTTAATAAGGAAAAGTCAAGAATTTAAACG
>JALTID010000257.1 GCA_027004335.1 bacterium | reverse complement strand
ACGCTTTTGTTCTTGCCCTCGGGTCTGATCCAGAAGTAAACGGAAGTGATCAACTTATTACTGATGAAAAATATGCGGCAGCGGCTGGAGCTATTAATTTTGGTTTTCCCACTATATCCGATGTTGATATTCCCCAGATTTTACCTACAGGGATTTGTACCTATGAACATGTTATCTCTGGTGTTCCTCTTGATAAGATAGTTAACAGAGCTATTGAGACAAGAGGTCTTGAAATAAAAGTAACTGAGGTTCCTATTCCTGTTCCTTTTGGAGCAGGATTTGAAGGAGAAAGAGTGAGAAAAGGGCAGTTCCAGGTTGAGTTTGGTGGAAAGCGGAGCGTAGCATTTGAATTTTTAAGAGGAAAGTCTATGAACGAGGTAGAAGACGGTAAAATAGAGGTAATTGGTCCTGGCATTGACTCAGTCAAAGAAGGAGCAGCTATGAACTTGGGGATTTTAGTGGATGTTGCCGGAAGAAATTTCAGTGAAGATTTTGAAACTGTTGTTGAGCGCAGAATCCATGAATTTATATCCTATGCCAATGGGCTATTCCATATGGGTCAAAGGGCTATTGCCTGGATAAGAATAAGTAAAGAGGCTTACCAGAAGGGGTTTAGATTAGAACATTTTGGGAAACTACTGATAGCTAAAATCCATGATGAGTATTCAAAAATTGTAGATAAAGTTCAGGTTACGCTTATTACTGATGAAGAAAAAATGAAAAAGCCTTTAGAGGAGGCTAAAAAGGTTTATCATGAAAGGGATGAGAGAATAGGTGGAATGACTGATGAAGATGTTGATACTTACTATAGTTGTATTTTATGCCAGTCCTATGCACCGGACCATGTATGTATTGTAACTCCTGAGAGATTAGGTCTTTGTGGTGCCTACACCTGGCTTGATTGTAAAGCATCACATGAGTTGAACCCTCGTGGACCTAATGAACCGGTACCAAAAGGTAAATGTTTAGATCCAATTAAAGGAGAATGGGAAGGAGTAAATGAATATCTCAAGGTAAAATCTCATGGAAATCTGGAAAGATTTAGTGCCTATTCTATGATAGAGAACCCGATGACTTCATGCGGGTGCTTTGAGTGCATTGTTGCGGTTCTCCCAGAGACCAACGGAGTTATGATTGTTAACCGGGAATTTACAGGAATGACTCCCATAGGGATGCCTTTTAGTACTATGGCTGGCCAGGTAGGGGGAGGAATACAGACTCCAGGAATTATAGGGATTGGTAAAATTTATATTACGAGTAAAAAGTTTATCTCTGCTGATGGGGGAACAAAGAGAATAGTTTGGATGCCGAATGAGCTTAAGGAAGAGATAAGAGAGAGATTAGAGAAAAGGCTGGAAGAAATTGGAGAGCCTGATCTTATGGAAAAAATAGCTACAGAAAATGATGCTAATACTTCAGAGGAGCTTTTGGAATTCTTGAAGAAAAAAAATCATCCTGCTCTTTCTATGGAACCTATGATATAAGATTAAGGAGGAAGTAAATGGCTTTAAATGGATTACAAATCTATAAACTTTTACCTAGAACTAATTGTGGGGATTGTAATTTCCCTACCTGCATGGCTTTTGCCATGCAGGTAGCAGCAAAAAGGGTTTCTGTAAATAAATGTCCCCATTTAAGTGAGGAAGCAAAAATTCAACTTGCCGAGGCTTCGGCACCGCCTATGAAGCTTGTGTCAATTGGTAATCAAAATAAGTTAGATATAGGACAGGAAATAGTGCTTTTTCGGCATAAGGAAAAATTTTATCATCCAACAGGAGTAGCTATTTTAGTTGAAGATTCTTTAACAAATGATGAGCTGAATAAAGAGATAAACTCTATAAATCAACTTAAGTTTACCAG
>JALTID010000256.1 GCA_027004335.1 bacterium | reverse complement strand
CGGTAAACCCCTTTCGGAGCAAGATCAAATAGGGAACGGGAGGTTGTCCGCCTCGTTTTTGGAGCGCTTGTGCGCTTTGAGAGCGGTTTCGGGTTGATCGCATTAGATAAATGACCAGATCCTGTTTTGGATGCAAGTCCGGCAGGTAACAGAATCCGGCTTATGTACCGGGCCCTTCCCTAAATTATTGTCGAGAATCAGAGCAATTACGAAGAAGCTGCCTGCCCCTCTGACCCATCAGACTCCCCACGCCCCATACCAGAGAGAAACTTCTACGTCAGGATCCTCCGGGGAACATTTCCTTTTCATATCTACAAGAATTACATCCTCAGATAACTGAAATGCTTCATGTTTATTCTCCAGAATAGGGGCGTTTAGTATTTTAAAAAGTCTCACTGCTTCTTTAGTTTCCTGTAAGATAGAAAATAATGTAAAATATTTTATTGATAAAGGAAAATAGTAACAAAAATGAGTTGAGGTGAAATATGTTTAACTTTCTGGTGCTTCCAGAAGAAGAACTTTTTGAGAATCTTCTTGGCAATTGTAGCTTCTTCCATGGCATTGAGTGGAATTGAGAGCATTGTATCAGCAAGTGAAGTAGTAAGAGCAATGGAAGGGATTGGTAATAATATGAGTAAGATATATAAGGAAACAGCAATGGGTGGCCTTGCGATGACAATTACTGGAAGGGATGTCACAAAACGGAGAGGATTTGGGTGTTAAAGAAAGAGATTTTTTGTTATTAAACTCAATGCTCTTTTTGATTTAATCTTCATCAGCTTGAAAGGGTCTATTTTCCATTTGCGAATTATAGTAAAATTTAATATACTTATTGTCAAAGCTGAGGACTCTGGAGGAATGGATGTTTAATATTTTGGCAGCAAAGGATTTATGGGCGGCGGCGCAGCCAGCTAAGGGAGGAGGAGCTGCTGGCAGTCTTATAATGCTCCTAATTCTTTTTGCTATATTTTATTTTCTTCTTATCATGCCGCAACAAAAGCAGGCCAAGAAACATAGAGAGATGATAAAGAGTCTAAAAAAAGGTGATAGAGTAATTACTGCTGGTGGGGTAGTCGGTACTGTAACGGGAATCGCTGATGATACAATTACTCTTCAGATTGCTGATGGTGTTAAGATTAAAGTGGTAAAATCTTATATCGCGAACAAATTCTCTTCAGGTGAAAGTGCAAAGTAAAGAAAAAGGTGGTGGAAAATGAAAATCAATCCCAAAACCCAGTTTCTTATTCTTGGGATACTTCTTCTTCTATCTTTTATCTTTATCCTCCCATCTTTCAGCGGTGTTCCTTCATGGTGGAAGGGAGTTTTACCCGGCCAGAAGGTTAATCTGGGGCTGGATCTGAGAGGCGGTATGTATCTTGTATTGGAAGTAGAGGCTGATAAGGCAGTGGAAACCACGCTAGAAAACAGAGCTCAGCGTTTGAAGAGCGATATAGCTGACCTAAAATCCACTATCCTGCCAGGGATGAAAATCGCTCTGACAGTACCACTTGAAAAATCTGATCTGCTGAAAGCAAAGATTTCGGATGTGAAGATGAAAGTTGTAGATACAAAAATTAAAGATGGCCAGTTTACTTTGATTGCTACACTTTCAGAAAAAGAGATAAGTGAGATAAAGAACAATGCAGTGACCCAGAGCCTTGAGACAATAAGGAACAGAATTGACCAGTTCGGGGTTGCTGAACCCTCCATACAGAGGCAGGGAACTGATAGAGTTGTGGTTCAGTTACCAGGTATAAAGAATCCCCAGCAGGCGATAAACCTTATTGGAAGAACAGCACGACTGGAGTTCAAGCTTGTTGATGATGAGAATATGAAAAAAATAAATCCTCAAAAATTGGTGGAAGATATTGTTAAAGAAAATCCCAAAGCCAAGGATGATCCTGTTATTTTGAATAAGCTACTTGCAGGGAAAATTCCTTCAGATGATGAAGTGCTGTATCAGAGAAGTGTTGATAGAGATACAGGTTATGTAACCAAAATCCCTATTCTTCTTAAGAAAACTCCACTGTTAACAGGAGATACGATTACAGATGCCAGAGTAAGAGAAGATTACCAATTTCATGAACCCTATGTAGCTATTGAGCTTAACTCCGATGGCGCCCATCTTTTTGCGGAGATAACAGGTGAATATGTAGGCAAAAGGCTCGCCATTGTTCTTGATAATACGGTTTATTCAGCGCCTGTTATCAGAGAAAGAATCCCCGGCGGAAGAGCTCAGATTACTGGTAATTTTACATGGGATGAAGCAAGGGAGCTGGCAATTGTATTGAGAGCTGGTGCGCTGCCCGCTCCTGTAAAAATCCTCCAGAAATGGACTGTTGGTCCCTCACTTGGGGAGGACTCAATTCACAGGGGTATCTGGGCAATAATTGTTGGAGGCGTTCTGGTTGTGGGCTTTATGTGGCTTTACTACGGGATCAGCGGACTCATCGCTGACCTTGCTCTAATGTTAAATTTAATTTTCATGGTCGCCATTCTTGCTGCTTTTCAGGCAACTCTCACTCTTCCAGGTCTTGCAGGTGTTGTTTTAACAATAGGTATGGCAGTTGATGCTAATATAATCATTTTTGAAAGAATTAGAGAAGAGTTGAGGAATGGTAAAACCCCCAGAGCGGCTATTGATGCAGGTTATAGTAGAGCTGTGATAACAATTCTTGATGCTAATGTTACAACTTTGATTGCAGCTTTGGTGCTTTTTCAGTTTGGTTCGGGGCCAGTGAAAGGATTTGCTGTTACCTTGTCCATAGGCATTATTACATCAATGTACACTGCGATCTTTGTTACGAGAGCTGTACAGGAGTTTATACTTGAGAAAAGAGCTTCGCCTCAGACCATCAGTATTTAGATTAGAGGAGGATAAGATGCCTTTAGAATTTATCAAGCCCGGAACTCTGGTACGATTTTTAAACTATAGAAAGTTCGCCTATCTCTTCTCTGGTACCCTTTTCACAATTTCCATAATTTCTTTCTTTTTTGGAATTAATTTTGGTATTGATTTTCTAGGTGGAACAGAGCTCCATATAAAGTTTAATAAACCTGTAAGAATACATAAATTGAGAAAAACTGTGGAGTCTCTTAAGCTTGGAGATGTTGTAATCCAGAGGTTTGGGGAAATGGGTAGCAATGCCTATCTGGTTAGAGTTGAGAAAACTTCTTCAAAATTAAAAGGTGGTGTTAGTGATGTGATAAAAGGTGCTCTGGCAAAGAGATTTGGAGAGGGCTCGTTCAAGATTATTAGAGAGGAAACTATTGGACCAAAAGTTGGAAGTGAATTAAGGAAAAAGGGGATTGAAGCAATAATTTTTGCGTTAATTGGGATATTGATTTACATCGCCTTCAGATTTGAGTTCAGCTTTGCTGTGGGAGCAGTTCTTGCACTTGTGCATGATGTTACCATAACTGCCGGGACAATGAATCTTATGCACAGGGAATTCACTCTTGATACTATTGCTGCCCTACTCACCATAGTTGGTTATTCTCTCAATGATACAATCGTTGTGTTTGATAGAATAAGGGAAAATATGAGGAAGCTCAAGGAAAAATCCAAAAACCTCTCTGAAATCATGGACATAAGTATAAGTGAGACTCTTTCAAGGACAGTTCTTACATCCTTTACCACACTTTTAGTTGTTCTTGCACTACTTGTTCTTGGTGGAGATATCATTAGAAACTTCGCTCTTGCACTTTTTATTGGGATTATAATAGGTACATATTCCTCAATTTTTGTCGCCAGTCCTCTTGTTCTGGCATGGGAGAATTATACAAAAAAGAGAACTAAAAAGAAAGCAAGGGCAAGGGCTTGAGCAAAAAAAAATGGGTTGGAAGGGAATTTACTCCTGCCGTAGCAGGGTCTCTCAGTAAAAAATTAAATATTTCCCCTCTTCTTGCAAAAATCCTAGCCGGTAGAGGTTTTTCTGATCCAGATTATGTTTTTTCTTTTTTACATCCTTCCCTGAAAGATATTCCTGACCCTTTTCTTTTCAGAGACATGAATAAAAGTGTGAAAAGAATATGGGATGCTATAAGGAGAGGTGAAAAAATAGGTATCCATGGTGACTACGATGTGGATGGAATTACAAGTACTGCAGTTTTGTATAATTTCTTCAAAGAAATTGGTTATGAGAGAATTTCTGTTTACCTTCCCAGCAGAATTGGTGAAGGGTACGGTCTATCTGTGGAGGCGATAAAAAAATTCCTTTCCGAGGGAGTAAAACTTATAATAACTGTAGATTGTGGATCTTCTGATATAGACAAGATAAAATTCGCGATTTCGTCAGGTGTAGATGTGATTGTTACAGATCATCATGATGTTCCTGAAAGCGGCGAGTCCATTGATGTTTTTATAAATCCCAAGAGGAAAGGCTGTTCATTTCCATTTCATGAGCTGGCTGGTGTTGGTGTTGCTTTCTATCTTATTATTGCTTTAAGAAAGTATTTAAGAAATATTGGTTACTTTAAAAAGATCAGGGAACCTAATTTAAAGAAATATCTTGATCTTGTTGCCATAGGTACATTTGCTGATGTTGTTCCACTGAGAGGGGTGAATAGAGTTTTTACCAGTGTTGGTCTAGAGGTTTTAAATAACACTACCCGACCAGGTCTTGTAGCTCTTAAAGAAATAGCTGAGATAGAAGATAAGATTACCCCCTTTACCGTTTCTTTTGTTATTGCACCGAGGATAAACGCTTCTGCAAGATTGGGTGATTCTTCTCTCCCCCTCAGATTGTTGATCACAAATTCGGAGGTTGAAGCAATAAAAATAGCAAGGGAACTTGAGAAGAGAAACAGGGAAAGACAGGAATTACAGAGACTTACGGAGAAGGAAGCACTTAAGATGATGGAAGAAAAGGATTTAAAGGATAGAAATTCTCTGATCCTCTATAATCCTTCATGGCATCCTGGAATAATCGGACTTGTTGCTGCAAAGTTGAGTGAAAAATTTGGGAAACCAACTTTTATACTCGGTAAAAAGGAAGACGGTACCACAGTAGGTTCTGGCAGGACCCCTCCTGGTTTTCATCTTTTTAAAACGCTTGATGCGATAAATGATCTCTTTCTCAGCTACGGGGGGCATAGTCTGGCAGCAGGTCTTACCATTGAAGAGGATAGGATACCCAAACTTGTCTCAGCCTTTGAAGAGTATGTTATGAAACATCCTCTATCCCCACCCCCTCTTTACTACGATGCTGATGTTACTCTTTCTGAGCTAACTTTAAAGGATGTAGAGGCTCTTGAACTACTTGAACCATACGGAGAGGGGAATCCGGTACCGCTTTTTAAAACAGAGAATGTTGTGATAAGCAAAAGATATTTTGTCGGTCAGAATACTCATTTGAAATTTGTTTTAAGTAAAGGTAAATCTTCTATCTCAGCCATTGCATTTAACTGGAATAATGAAGTTCCCACGGAAGGTACAGAGAGGAGTTTTATCTATTTCCCGTCCATTAACAGATTCTCTACTCCAGCTGTAGAGCTGGTAATAGAGGACATTTTATAATTGTGATTTTATTATTCCCCATTTGAAGAAGAAAGGTCCTGCAATTTCGTTGAGCACTGCTGATGCCACGATCAGGTCACCAAGGATGGCAAATTGCGGAAAATAGCTTTTCAAAATTACGGCCAGCCCTATGCTTACCCCTGCCTGTGGTATAAAGCCTGTGAAAAGAGTATATTTTAAAGTATCCACTTTCAGGGTAGAGAAGTAAGTTGATGAAAATAGAAGAATGGCTCTTACTGTAACAAGTATAAGGGCTGCAACACCTATTTTCAATAGCACATCAATTTCAAGAGATGCT
>JALTID010000255.1 GCA_027004335.1 bacterium | reverse complement strand
CCTTTATTATGTTGAAAATCTTCTTCAATAAAACTGCGGAGCTTTATCCTTGTTACTTCCTGAAGAATAACTGCCCGGGAATTGAAAAGTCCCTTGGATTCTGGATAGAAATCCTCTATGACTTCTTTTATTGTATCATCAATGGCATCAATAGCTTTTGCCTTAGTTTTTTCATCCATGGGGACCTTTGAATTTACAAGTACCTTTCTGTAAAGTTTCTCAAGAACCTTATGCACAAGTTGTCCCGTATTTTTGTACTTATCCTTTTCATCTCCTACTTCTGTTTCTTCCAGCCTAAGAATGTATGAGTAGTAAAACTTAAGTGGGCAGTGGATATAGGTATCCAGCAAAGATGGTGAAACAGGCTGTGAAGTGAAAATTTTTTTAATTGAGGGGTCCTTATTGACACATGGTTTTTCTTTTTGAGAAGGTATATCTATTTTTACAGGAGGGAGATAAGTGTTTTCCTCAATTTTTTCTTTTTCTTTCAGGAAGAGTTCTTCAATATAACGACTGGGAATTGTTACATCATTATCAACGGTGATAAGGTGAACTTCTCTGCTGCCTCTTAGAAGGGTATAAAAGTGATGACGATTTATGAGATCGTGAAAGATAAAAGGATCAAGCCTCCCGGAGATTCCCAAAAGTTTTCTTACATAAGCTGGGAGGAGAGGCGAAGAGGAGAGAAGAGGAGGAACAACTTCCTCATTCACATCTAAAATCACGCTGGTGTCAAAATTCAGTGTCCTTGTCTCTAACATGCCCATTATTTGTAACCCTTTTACCGGTGACCCTGTAAATGGAATGGTTGATTCTTCCAGTGCTTTTGTAACCAATCTGATGGTAGTCTTTACTGGAAATTTCTCATCTGAAAGCCGGGTTGAAGAAACAGATTCCAGTGAGTCAATTATGCCGGTTATGTGTTCAACACTGAAGAGATATTTCTGGTATGATGTTTCCCTGTAGATCCTCATCAAAATTTTCACAAGAATCTCGCTTAGTTCTTTTAATGAAATTTCTTCAGGTCTGGTGTTTTCTTCATTTTCCATGAAAAATAACAGAGAAAACATGGCGATAACTTTTTCCTTTAGATCGGGAGAGAATTCTTTTTTTTCGTCATTGAAGCTTCTTACAAATTCCACGGGGTTGAGCAGTATGTAATTTTCTTCAACAATTTTTTCTCTGAGCCTCTGCATAAAGATTCTTGTGGCGACTTCTCCTTCAGCTGGATCCAGCTGAAGATTTTTTATAAGAGGAGAAGAAATTAGAGAAATGAAATCCATATAGTGCACTTTATCCAGGGGAAAAGATCCCCATATATCAAGTAAGGTTTTGATCAGGGAATATAATGATGTCCTCGTGACAGGGTATCCCATTGTTATGTTAAAATCCACCTTGAAACTGCTTATACTTCCGTGAAGGAGGGGTATCAGGATCCCCGGATCCGGGAGCACAACTGCAAGCTGGTTCCAGGATGGAGTTTTTTTCAGTTTTTTCTGTAAGATATGGGTAACAACTTTTATCTGAGAACTTTTAGATGGAACTCTGTAAATGTAAATCTTCTCTGGGAAGCTCTCCTCTGAATCGGGACAAGCATCCTTTATTCCAATTTCATTAAATGTATTCTTCATTATTTCATCATCTTCTTCATGGCACTGAAAAATAAGAATAGCATTCTCATCTTCCACTGCTCTTTTTAAAATATTTAATTCAACTTTTGCTGGGGCATAAAGTCCTGCAAAAATTGTTTTCCCGAATTTTATTTTTTCAAGGTTCATATTAAGAATATAATAATCGTGTCCTTCTGTGGTTAAATTTTCTTTATCCATGAGATCAAGGTATTTTTCGTAGATTCTGTGTAAATTTTTCCATAGCTCCGTCACAACCTCAGGAAAATCTGAGCCCGCGATGAGTGGAACATTTTCCGGTCGAATCCCATGTTTTTGAAACTCCTCAAAGACATTATATGTTTCCAGCAACCAGTATATCTCCGAGTCAACATGTCCGGAGAAGATCCCTTTCAGATCAGGCTGGCTCTGGATGATCTTCTTCAAAACCGATACAGCATCAAGGTCATTGTAATAAATTCTTTCTCCTATAAGTTCCTCTCTTTTCCCGGCTATCCACTCTGAAATAACTGTGGTTTTTGGTGGGACAAAGGTTTTTTCTAATTTTTCTGAAATTATTTTCTTCAGAAAATAACCTGCCCTTCTTGTGGGAAAGACGATCTCCCACTTTTCAAATTCCGGGGCGATTATTTCATAAACTGTTTCAAGCAAAGATTGCGAAGCAGGGATTATATCTATTTTCCGGTCAGGGTTCAACATTTTCTATCCTTTTATCAAACATCCCAAGGAGTTTCAACTTAACCTCTTTCTCAGGAAAAATTTCTCTTATTAATTTTCCATAATGTCTCACCTGTTTTCTATAATCTTCAAGGTTCTCCTCTGACAGCGTAGTTTTGAAATCAATTATAGTGGTTTCTTTTGAGGTAATATAGAGTCTATCTATCCTGAAAATATTTCCCTCCTCCTCCACCACTTCATACTCTCTCTCTGCTCTTCCTTCCCCACTGAAAAATGAGAAGACCTCTTCGTTCCTTAGAAAATCTTCCAGGATTTTCACAGCGTTTTCCTGCATCTTATCGTCGGGATATCCCAGCTCAGAGGCAGCTCTTTCAACAGCTTTTCTTACTATTTTTTCCAGTTCCTCTTTATCAATCTTATCTATATGCTCCAGGGCCTTATGGAGAAATGTTCCTTCCCTTAATCTCTGAACTTCATCTTCTGAGTAATCTTTGAGAACTCTCATAGGCCTCAATATATGCATGTGCCAATTTTTCAAAGGAGGTTTATACTTAATTTCAATGGTTGATAATCCGGACTTTTCTCTTCCCTCCCCCTTTCTTTCCTCGTATAAATTACCAATCTCTATGTTTATTCCTCCTTTCTTCCCTTCCCATTCCTTAATCCTCTCTTCCGGGATACTATCTTTTAAAGATTCCACAATAAGATCTCTTGCTATGTTTTTTATTTTCTTGGGTATTGTAAGATAAATATATAGCTGCTGTTTTGCCCTTGTTACAGCCACATAAAGGTTATTAATCTCTCCAAAAATATGAATTGATAAGTTCTCTACCGTAGAAGATAAGAAATCATCTGGAAGTTCTTTTAGTACATCCTGAGTTGTTTTGATGAGATTACCATTGTTATCAAGAAGCATAGTACCTGCAGAGTTTGTTTTAAAGGTGAGATTGAATTTGGGTAGAAAAACTATTGGCCATTCCAGCCCCTTTGCCTTGTGATAAGTGGAGACTGTTACAGCGTCGGCGTTTTCTGTGTTTTTTACAATGTAGAGTTCGTCATCAATTTCAGAGTTGTTAAAAGCATCTAAAAAGGAATTCAGATCAGAGTACTCCGCTTCAGCTTCTCTTGCTACTTCAATTAACTGGAGGAAAACTCCTTCCTTCTCTTTGAAATTTCTCAAAATTTCAAATATGTCATATATCTCCCATATGAGATCCATGGAGGGTTTGAATCCGGTGGAGGAAAAAAGATTTTTAAAATATCTGTTCCATAAGTCACCATAGTTTGTTTGAAATAACTTATATAGAAATTGGTTTTTGCCTCTGGCATCAGAAAAAGATTCATTGATCTTCTGGGTGAATTTAGCTCTCAGATTGGGATCTCCGGTGCTTTTTGAGAAAATTTCTCCATTAATAAAGGTGAAGAAACTCATATTATCAGAGGGATCATTGAGAAACTTAAGCAATGAAATTATTTCGTTGATAAGGAGATGTTGCCTGATATCTATCCCTCTTGTGGATTTTACCGGAATACCTCTATTTATCAGTTCAGTGATCAGGGTATCAATGTCAGCATTGTTTCTTGTTAATATTGCTATGTCGTTAAAAAGGAAAGCTCCTTTGGTAATAAGATCATTTATTCTTTTATAGATCTCTTCAACAGGGAGATCCTGAGTCTCTTCTATGTGGATGAAACCTTTGCATTCTTGTGAAGATCTCTGGGAAACATTTTTATAGTGCAGGAGAAGCTGTTTTAGATCATTTTTAACTTCCTCCCAGAAGAAAACCATGCTATTTTTGTTTGTTCCTATGCAGTTATCAGCCCAATTCTTGAGATTGTTGTAATCAAACACTCTTCCAGTAAAATCCACAATCTCCTTACAGCTTCTGTAATTAATAGGAAGGGTTTTTTCATCAATTCCAAAATTTGAGAACTCGTTCTTTGCTACTGTAAAAATGTCTCTTGCAGTTCCTCTCCAGAAGTAAATGGTTTGTTTGGGATCTCCCACAGCAAAAAATTCCCCATTTTCTGAAAGAACATTCTCAATAAATAACTTTAAAAGATTCCACTGGACCATACTTGTGTCCTGGAATTCGTCTATCATGAAATAACTTGTATATTCAGCAAGATACAGATAGAGAAAAGGTATCTTAAATTCTTCCATCGCCTTTGATAACTTTGCCTGAATTATGTGGAGGGGGATTTCCCCTTCAACCCTCACTATCTCTCCAAAAATCTTTGTTGAATCTGAAAAGGGAGCAAATATTTTCCTGGATGCTTTTGTGATCTCACCTTTCCTGTAGAGCTTGAGGGTACTTAAAAAATTTTCAAAGCTTTCCCTGGATCTGGTAAGTGATTCAAAATTCATGATCTTTTTATACTTATGTCCATTGATATAAGCAGGGAGATTTGTTTCTGTTCCTGCCCTGAAAAAGACTTCTTCTCTCTTCCTGTATTTATGTTTTAAATCGTTTATTTTTTCCTTTAATGTCTCAAAAGAGCTATTGAAAAATTTTTTTACTTCTTTCCCCTCCTGAGCTTCCATATCCTCTTTTACCATCTCAAGGCTGTTAATAAAATTCATTCCCTGCTCAATGAGATCCTTTATTTCAGCCTTCATCTCAGGCTTTTTTTCTATTATTTCTCCCGTTATTTTCTTTTTAACATACTCAATTATCTGATCTTCGATGGAGAAAACTGGATCAAAATTTTCCAAATTCATTGAAGCATACAGATTTCCCACCATCTTCCTGATCACATAAGGTTCTTTCCTGTATACTTCTTCCAGACTTATCTCATATATTTTTCTCAGGATTCTATCTTCCTTTAGAGAAATTTCAATGTGGGGCGGGTAATTCAAAAAGTAAGTGGCAGAAGAAAAGATCTTTGTAATAAAACTATCTATCGTACTGATCTGAAGGGAAGAAAAGTTTTTAAGGGTTAACTCCAGGAGTTCCCCTGCAATCTTCATTGCTTGTTCTTTATTACTGAATACTGGATTGCTCTTTGCAAGTTGTTTAAATAATTCGTTGTCACCCTCAGATAGTTTTTTAAGGTATTCAATTATCCTGCATTTCATCTCTCTGGTAGCAGCTCTTGTGAAGGTGATAGCAATTATTTTGCGGAGGTTACCTTTGTTATGAGGATCTCTCATATAAAGTTGAAAAAGATACTTTATATAGTTGAGGGTGAGTGAATAAGTCTTCCCGGCTCCGGCTGATGCAGTGAGAAGAAGAACACGCTTTTTTTCAGTCATTGATATAATTTTACATCTATGGGGTGGGAAATCAAAGTTACCTTGACACTTTCCCCTAATTATTTAAAATATGTATTGAAAGCGGGCGTAATTCAGTGGTAGAATGCCAGCTTCCCAAGCTGGACGTCGGGGGTTCAAGTCCCCTCGCCCGCTCCATTTTTTTATTGAGATGAATGAGGAGATAATTGGTTGTCTGGCGGATTTTTAAATATACATTTCTGGTTACTTTTTTTCTTGTAGTTTTTCTTTACGCAGGCTTAAACCTCGCCCTTTCCCCCTATTTA
>JALTID010000254.1 GCA_027004335.1 bacterium | reverse complement strand
GTCTTATAATCCAAAAGCTGATGCGATTAAATTATTTAATACTTTTCTTCAGAGGAGCCCTGAAAAATTAAGGCCTCTTTACAGGGGAGTTTCATTTATGGCAAGTGGGAAATTTGATGTAAAGACTTACCTGAAAAATATAAAAAACAGTGTCTCAGAGGATAATTTTTTAACTCAGATTTCAGGAATGGAGGATCTTATTTTAAAGCAGAGGCTTGTTGAGGGCTTGAATGAGTTGGTTAATTTCGGATTAATTGTTGTGAAAAGGGATCTTCCTGGGGATAAGGCTGATAAAATCATAATGAGAGTTAGAGCAATTCAGAAAAACATTCAGAAGAAACTTGAGGGATAAATGGCTGAACTTATTTTTGCGCTGGATGTCCCCGACATTGAAAAAGCCAGAAGGTTTGTAGAAGAAATACCAGAGCTCACCTTTTATAAAGTTGGTCTGGAACTTTTTGTTCGTGAGGGAAGAGATATAATTGAGTATCTGAAGGATCACCAGAAGAGGATCTTTCTTGATCTAAAGTTCCACGATATTCCCAGCACCGTTGCAGGTGCAGCAAGGCAGGTGATGGATATGGGGGTGGATGTATTTAATATACACATTTCCGGTGGTTGGGAGATGGTAAAAAGAAGCGCAGAGGTTGTAGCGGAAGAAAGAGCAAAAAGGGAGGTCGAAACAAAAATAATAGGGGTTACCGTACTTACAAGTCTTGGTAATGAAGATATTAGAAGGCTTGGTTTCCAGAAAAATGTTTCTGAGCTGGTGGTGGAACTTGCAAAGAGAGGGTATGAGGCAGGTCTTGATGGAGTGGTTTGCTCACCCCTTGAGGCGCTGAATATAAAAAAAGTTACCTCAGAAGAATTTCTCACATTCACTCCAGGCATATCAATTACTGGAGAAAGAAGGGATGATCAAAAAAGGGTAATGAGTGTGAGAGATGCTGTGGAAAATAGTTGCGATTACCTTATCATCGGCAGGCCCATCAGAAATAGCAACGATCCCAGAGGTACAGTTCTTTCAATTCTTAAGCAGTTAGTTTAATGAAAAAAGAATTTATCTACGGAGTAAATCCTGTCAGGGAGGCTATTTTATCTGGTAAGCGCTGGATTTTTTCTCTCTACTATTTTGTATATCACAGGGATTTGATCTATCTTGCCCGAAACAGAGGAATAAAAGTTATAGAAGTGGGCAGTAGAAAAGATGTTCACAGACTTTCAGGAACAGAAAAGGACCAGGGAGTTGCTCTTGAGGTTTCTCCATATCCGTATTGTAGTATTGAGGATTTAATTAAAAAGAAAAAAGAAAATGGTTATATTGATCTCCTTATCCTGGATGGTGTGACTGATCCGGGAAATTTAGGTTCTATGATAAGAAGTTCCTATCTTCTTGGATTTAGCGGAGTTGTTATTCCTGAAAGAAGAGCTTCTGGTGTTACCCCTGTGGTGGTTAAAAGTTCTGCCGGGGCAACAGAGTGGATTGATGTGGCGAGAGAAGTAAATATTGCAAGGAGCCTGAGATTCCTGAAAAAGAGTGGATTCTGGATCGTTTGTGCTACAGAGAAGGGGGAGAAAGTGATATCTGATTTGTCCTATGATTTTAATGTGGCTCTTGTTATGGGAGATGAGGGGAGGGGTATAAGAAATGTTACCCAGAAGGAGTGTGATTTCAGGGTGAAGATCCCCCTCTCTGGAAAACAGGTGGGTTCCCTTAATGTTTCAGTTGCAGCGGGTATTATGATGTATGAAATAAAACATGGCCGGGGATAAGCCCCGGCCGTAGCATTTTTTTACTTACTTATCTCAGGAGAGGTTTTTAACCGCTTCTTCTATTCGATCTACCCCTCTTTTTATCTCTTCCATGCTTGTGGCGTAGCTCATCCTGACATAGTTATCATTGCCAAATCCTGCTCCCGGAACCACCGCTACTTTTGCTTCATCAAGAAGATACGCAGCAAAATCTGTAGCAGAATTTATAACCCTATCGCCATATTTTTTACCGAATAAACCGCTCACGTTGGGGAATACATAAAAAGCTCCTATTGGCCTATAGCAGCTTATGCCTTCTATTTTGTTTAATCTTTCTGCTATGTATTCTCTTCTTTTGTCAAATTCCTTTCTCATTTCTTCTACACAATCCTGAGGTCCTGTGAGAGCTGCAAGAGCTGCTGCTTGTGAAATGGATGTTGGGTTGGATGTACTCTGGCTCTGCATGTTTGTCATCGCCTTTATGATGTCAGTGGGACCAGCTGCATAGCCTATTCTCCAGCCTGTCATAGAGTAGGTTTTTGAAACACCATTAATGACAATTGCTCTTTCTTTTAGTTCGGGCATTACAGCTACAATTGAGTTATGCTTGTACCCATCGTATACGAGGAACTCATAAATTTCGTCGCTTAGGATCCACATATTATTTTCAAGAAGTACTTCACCAATTGCTTTGAGTTCTTCAACATCATAGGCGGTTCCTGTCGGATTGGAAGGGGAATTCAGGAGAAATACCTTTGGATTGAGGCCTTCACTTTTTATATTTTCTACCACTTTTTTTAGATCATCTGCAGAAATTTTGAAATCGGTTTTTTCTGTTGCCTGAATTAACCTGAAGTCAGCATCTGTTAGTAGAGCCTGATCAGAATATGAAACCCAGTATGGAGCGGGGATTAATATAACATCGCCATTTTGTAATAGAGCCTGCATGGCCAGGTAGAGTGAAAATTTTGCACCAGGTGAGACCAGAATCTGATCCGTGGTGTATTCAAGGTTGTTATCTTTTTTGAATTTTTCTACAATAGCTTTTTTAAGCTGGGGAATTCCTCCCACAGGGGTGTATTTTGTCATTCCTTCGTTGATGGCTTTGATTGCAGCATCTTTTATATGCTGCGGGGTATCAAAATCTGGTTCCCCTGCACCGAATCCGACCACATCAATTCCCTCTGCCTTCATTGCCTTGAATTTTGCTGTTATTGCAAGGGTTGGGGAAGGCTTGATCCTTTTTGCTCTGTTTGAAAGATTCATATGATTCCTCCTTTTTGCATCTTCTCAAATTTTTCTCTCAGCTTTTTCTCCACCAGAGGTGGGACCATACTGCTAACAGAACCACCGAAGTGAACTATCTCTTTTATAAGGGAAGAGCTGAGATAAGAGTACTTAGCATCAGTCATCATAAACATGGTTTCCATTGAGGGGCTTAACATTTTATTGGCTAGAGCCATCTGAAACTCATATTCAAAATCTGAAACAGTTCTTATACCTCTTAAAATAACTGTTGCATTTTTTCTCTTTGCATATTCAACCAACAGTCCTTCAAAACCATCCACTTCTACTTTGTCTATTCCGTTTAGTACTTCTCTTAAGATCCCCAGTCTCTCCTCAAAATCAAAAAAAGTTTTTTTGGAAATATTGTGGGCTACTGCGACGATTATTTTATCAAATATCAATCTTCCCCTTTCTATGATATTTAAATGTCCATATGTGAGAGGATCAAAGGAGCCAGGATATACTGCGATTCTTTCCATTATTTCACTCCTCTTAAGATAATCAATCTATTCTGACCATAGTTCCTGTCTGTTATGAGTTCAAAATTTCCAGAGATTTCTATTTTCTTAAATGTTGGTATTTCTGATATTACTATCCCATTTTTTTGTAATATTCTATGCTGTATAATTAGCTTAAAGGCGGGTTCCCAGAAATTTTTCTTAAAAGGAGGATCAATGAAGATCACATCAAATTTCTTACCCTCTTTTCCAAATTTTTTAATAGCGGCTCTAAAGTCCATGCTGTAAATTTTGCTTTTTGAGTAAAGATCAAATTTCATAAGGTTTTTTCTTATTATCATGATTGACGAAATATCGTTATCTACAAACACTACCTCTCTGGCACCTCTGCTGTAAGCCTCTATTCCGAGGTTTCCTGTTCCTCCAAAAAGATCAAGGATAATCTTTCCTTCCCAATCCCTTAATATGTTAAAAATTGATCCTTTAACCATGTCTGCTGTAGGCCTTACCTGATCGGACTTTGGAGGTGTAAGTCTATGACCTTTTAAATAGCCACCAATTATTCTCATTTCATCGGTTATTCTACTTTAATAGCTGATGCTGTCAAGATTTTAATGAGCAACGGTCGCTGAAGATGAATAATTTGAGATAGGCGCTGGATATAATACACTTTTGGTTACTGATAAGGAAAGATTTGGTTTGCCCTCTGAGATAATTGTTTGGGATATATATTTTGCAGCTTCTTTTTGATTGCCAGATTTCTGGTAGGCAGCTCCAATTGCATATAGAATATCCACATCATCAGGTTTTATTTTTAATCCTTTTTTGAGTATCTCAATGGCTTCCTTATATTTGGCGTTTTTTATGAGGGCGAGCCCGGTTAAGAAGTAGAGTTCTTCCCTTTCAGGAGCAAGAGAAATAGCCTTTTTAAAGTTTTCAATGGCAGGATCATACTCTTCAAGTTTGAAATAGATTATTCCTAAGTTAGTATAGAAGTCAGGGTCATTTTTGTAACCTTCGTAAGCTCTTTGAAGTTCAAAAAGGGCTTTTCTATACTGACCCTTCTGGAGGTATTTTTCCTTCATCACTCCCATTCTGGAGTAGATTAAGGCAAGCTGGTAGTGAGCCGGGTAAAAAGTTCTGTTAATTTTAATTGCTTTGAGCAGGAATTTCTCAGCTTCTTTAAGAAGCTTTTTTCTTTTTGATGTTTCAGATAATATTGCCAGCTTATAAAGAGTACTTCCAAGCCTGTAATAAGCTAAGAGAAACTTTTTCTTATGTTTTATTGCAATCTTGTACTCTCTTACGGCTTCTTTGAAAAAGTTTCTCTCTTCGTAGATTATCCCTAGTGAAAAATGCGCATATGGGTCAATGATGAATTTATTCTGGGAAATTATTTTTGGATAGAATTTCTTTGCATCGTTTAACTTAATTTCAGCGATCCGATATTCTCCCATGTTATTGTATATAACCGCTATATTAAAAAGCCCTCTGGCAATTTCTTTTTTCTTTTTCTTCTTCATTGAAATTTGCACCACTTTTTCAAAGTATGGTTTTGCTTTTACGTATTCTCCGCCTTCAAGATAAACCCTTCCAAGGACAAAATAAACTTCTTCAAGATTTTGGTTATGTGCAATTGCCTGGTTATAAAATTTAACAGCCAATTCTCTGTTTCCGATCGCTTCATAAATTAGTCCAGTATATGCAAAGGGAAGAGCCTTTGATGGGAAATGTCTTATTAAATAGGAAAGATGTCTCAGCGCCAGAGGGTATTTTCCTTCTTTTATGTAAATTCTTGATAGGGTTATTCTAGCATCAAAATTTTTCAAATTTCTCCTAAGCAATGTTCTCAAGATTTTTTTAGCGAGATCATACCGTCTTATTGATTCGTAGGAAAAAGCGAGGTTAAGTAAGATCTGATCATTTTTTGGAGAAATGGATAAGGCTTTCCTGAAAAAAGCTGCCGCGAGACCAGATTTACCCTCCTTCAGATAAATTATTCCTAAGTTGTTGTAAGCTCCTGAATAATTTTTTTTGAGCCGAATTGCCTCCTTAAGTAATCTTTTTGCCTCTTCTAATTTGTTTTCTTTAATCAGAATTACAGATAAGTTATTGTAGGGTGGAAGAAATGTAGGATCAGTTTCAAGGGCTTTTTTAAAATAATCTTCAGCCTCCTGTAAGTCCCCTGACTGAAGATAATAGATTCCCTTCTCCTGAAAACTTTTTACCTCCTTTTTCCTCTCCACAGGGGTCATTTTCTTATGGATGATAGAACATCCCAGAATTACTGCAATCAAGGTTAAGATGAACTTGAACCTCTTCATAAGACTTCAGTTATCACCTTTTTAATTTATCTTATCAAAAAAACTGGTGGAAAAAGGAATAAAGCGGCATTTTCAGGATTTACTTTTTTTGCCGCTTCCTCCAGGGCATCATTTATATTATTTGCTGAGGATATTCCCAATTTTTCTGCTACATATGGATTTGCTCCAACAGCAATTTGCCCCTCGGTGTTCATTTTTCCTCTGCAACCTAAATACCAGGCCACTATGCCATGGCCACCATGAAAACCAAATCCGTTGTAGTACAGATGATGGAAGTCTCTATTTTTCCAGTAAAATTCCTCAAGCTCCTTGTTCCTCTCACAATCAAGAGGGAGGTGATTGTTATAAAAATACGCATGTGGGTAGTGTTGTTCAAAATCAAACTTTTCTTCAAGTGGATTCCAGAAGATAATGAATCCATTCTTTTTTAGTGCTTTTCCAAAGAGATTGTAAAGATAACCATTAACCATGGTGTGGACAAGAACAGGATTGTTAAAGGTGTTAATGCTAAATGGAGATAGATCAGGTACACCGAACATTATGATGTCAAATTTCTTATTTCCACCATTTACTTGAAGCTGGTTGATGAGTTCATTTAGAGCTTCTTGGTTAACTATGTCCGGATCTCCAGCAAAGACCTTGTAGAGAGGGTACCATGCCTTTATCTTGTGTAAAGCCGTATTTTTTACTATATTTGGAAGGTAATTAAAAGCTTCAAAAGGCACAGAAATTTTTGATAAGATTTTCCCCCCTAATTCAACAGGCGGGAGAAAAAGATTGGAAAGAACCAGTTCTATTTTGAAGATATTCACTTTCTTTTTAATAATTTTTCCCATCCTTTTTGTTACAGTAAAAAATCTTGAGCCAGGATCAAAGTATGACCCTTTTTTTGTGTTGTCAGGGGAGAGAACCTCTATAATTGAATTAAAAGACCCTGTTCCAGTAATAATTGATGTCCATCCCCCACTTAGAGGAAGAAAGAGAATACTTATATAAATTACTGTATCCGCTTCCAGAAGTAGCTTGTTTATCTCTACTCTTTCTCCTTTTTCGGTATCCCCAATCCACTTTGAATCTTTCTCCCTGTGAAATTTTATTCTATCTATCCATTTCGTTAGGATTTTTCTCCCAAGTAGTTGTTTTACTTCAGAGGGTAGACATCTTCTACGGAGCCCCGTTGCACAGAGAAGTGTCACATTTTCTCGTGGTATTGGAGCATCTCCTATTAATTTCAGTACCTCACCAATGGCTGTTTTTCTTATGTCATTGATCATAGGTGGAAAAGGAACAGTAATATCATCAAAAGCGATAACCACTCTTTTGCTTTTAAGGAGGATTTCCATTAAAGGTGGAACGCCTTCAGGCTGAAGCAGTGCGGAACGGATTGTTTTTGAGGGAGAAAGGGCTGGAATGAAAGGCTTGGGAGCAGAAAAAACTTTCCAAGTTTTTCTTATTGTTACAGGTGAAAAATTGTCTCCGCTTATAACTAACATGCTTTTCATATCTAATTTCTATCACAACCATACAAAAAATGTCAAGATTTAGTATTGACAATGAGGAAATAATGATTATTTTTTTTACAGAAATAAAAAAGGAAAGGAGATAGGAAAATGGCAGGGAAAATTGTAGGAATAGACCTTGGCACAACAAATTCTGTTGTTGCAGTTATGGAGGGTGGAGAAGTTAAGGTTATCCCCAATGAGGAAGGAGATAGAATTACTCCCTCTGTGGTTGCTTTTACCAAAGAAGGTGAAATTCTTGTGGGTCAGGTTGCCAAAAGGCAGGCAATAACCAACCCGGAACACACTGTTTATTCTATAAAAAGATTTATTGGAAGAAGATGGGAGGAAGCTCAGGAGGAAGCTGGAAGGGTTCCATACAAAGTTGAAAGATCCCCCAATGGCGGGGTACAGGTGATGATAGGAAACAAAAATTATACTCCGGAGCAGATTTCTGCATTTATTTTGCAAAAATTAAAAAAAGCTGCGGAGAGTTATGTTGGTAATACTATTGGTGAAGCAGTTATTACTGTGCCAGCCTATTTCAATGATAGCCAGAGGCAGGCTACTAAGGATGCAGGTAGGATTGCCGGTTTTAGCGTCAGGAGAATCATAAATGAGCCTACTGCTGCTGCTCTTGCCTATGGAGAGGATAAAAAGAAAGATGAAAAAATTGCTGTTTACGATTTTGGTGGTGGAACTTTTGATATATCAATTCTTGAAATAGGTGACAATGTGGTGGAAGTTAAATCTACTGCTGGTGATACACATCTCGGTGGTGATGATATAGATCAGAAAATCATTGAGTGGTTAATAGATGAATTCAAGAGAGAAACAGGGATCGATCTTAAAAATGACAGAATGGCTCTACAGAGGCTCAAAGAAGCTGCAGAAAGGGCCAAGAAGGAATTATCAACTACAACAGAGACAGAGATAAATTTACCTTTTATAACTGCTGATCAGACGGGTCCAAAGCACCTTGTAAGGAAACTTACAAGATCCCAACTTGAAAAGATGGTAATGGATATAATTGACAGGACCATAGGACCCTGCAAGAGAGCTTTAGAAGATGCTAAACTCTCTCCTACCGATATTGATGAGATTATTCTGGTAGGTGGTTCTACCAGAATACCGCTTGTTCAGCAAAAGGTTAAAGATTTTTTTGGTAAGGAACCCCATAAAGGTGTAAATCCTGATGAGGTTGTAGCAGTGGGAGCGGCGATTCAAGGAGCAATTCTTGCCGGTGAAATGAAGGATGTTCTCCTGCTTGATGTAACACCTCTTTCTCTTGGGATAGAGACACTTGGTGGGGTTATGACGGTTCTTATACCGAGGAATACCACTATTCCTACAAAGAAATCAGAGATCTTTACCACTGCGGCTGATAATCAGACCCAGGTTGAGATACATGTTCTTCAGGGTGAGAGACCCATGGCAAAAGATAACAGGACACTTGCAAGGTTTATTCTTGACGGGATACCTCCAGCTCCAAGAAGTATTCCTAAGATTGAGGTTACTTTTGATATAGATGCCAATGGAATTTTACATGTTTCAGCTAAGGATCTTGCTACGAGTAAGGAACAAAAAGTTGTAGTTCAAGCTTCAACTGGCCTAAACGAGGAAGATATCCAGAAGATGGTTAAAGAGGCTGAAGCCCATGCGGAAGATGATAGGAGAAAGAAAGAATTAATTGAATTGAGGAACAGACTTGATACGCTTGTGTATAGTAGTGAGAAGGTGATAAACGAAAATAAGGATAGAATACCTGTGAACGATCTGAATGTATTGCAATCTGCGATTGACGAAGCAAAGAAATTACTGGAACAGCAGAGTGAGGATAAAATTTCTCTTGAGAATGCTATAAACAAAGTTACTGCTGCTTCTTCAAAGGTTGCAGAATTCCTATACAGGCAGGCTGGTTCCTCCAGTGGTGCAGGTGAATCTGGCGGGGCTACCGGCGGTTCAGAAGGAACGGGTACTCCAGGGAGTACATCAGAGAATGTGGGTTCTTCTTCCAGTGGAGAAGGTGGTAAAGATGATGGTGTGATTGATGCTGAGATAGAATAATTATGATAGAATAATTATATAGATAAAAGGGGGAGTTGCTACCCCCTTTTTTTTGTAATAAAATATAGATAAAAAGTTTTGAGTAATAGATGGGATTTAAATTTAGAGTCTTCTTTCCGTGGGAATCAGATTTTGAGGAAGAAGGTGTTGGTCTTCCAGATCAGGATGTCTGGCGTCCCCCCGCTGATGTTATGGAAACAGAAGAGTTTTTTTTCATAAGAATGGAGCTTCCTGGTCTGGAGCGGGAAGATGTTGAGATTAGTGTAACGGGGGAAAGGCTTCAGATAAAAGGTGAAAGAAGATTTGAAAAAAAGACGAGCCATTTCAAAGTCGTTAGAAGCGAGATTCCCTATGGTTTTTTTCTGAGAACCTTTAAGTTACCAAAAGATATCAAGATTGAAGAAATTGAAGCAAAGCTTGTAAAAGGGATTTTAACTGTGAAGATTCCCAAGCGAAAGATTGATATCAGAATTGATGGGGAATAGGAGATGGCCAAGGATTATTATAAAATTCTTGGTGTTTCAAAGAATGCCACACAGGAGGAAATTAAGAAGGCTTATCGCCGTCTTGCTATGAAGTACCATCCTGACAGAAATCCGGGGAATAAAGAAGCTGAGGAAAAGTTCAAGGAAATAGCTGAGGCCTATAGTGTCCTCGGGGACCCGGAAAAAAGAAAAAAATATGATCAGTTTGGCTTTTACTTTGAAGGTGACATGCCGCATGCTGGAGCGGGAGAAGCATATTCAGTGAATTTTGATGAGATTTTTGAGGAAATTTTTGGTAGAAAGCGAAAAAGAGGTGCTGGAGGAAGATTTGGAGATTTTGGTTACATTTTTGATGATATTTTTGATATCTTTGGGGGGAGGAATAGGAGGGATTTTGAGGATGTTTTTACTTCTCGTGGAAACTATGCTGCAAGAGGTGAGGATTTAACTTATACAATTGAACTTGATTTCATGGATGCAATAAAAGGAACAACTACCACTATTCAGATTGATAGATATGATAAATGTCCCACCTGTCGCGGTAGTGGAGAAGTTCCTCTCTCACAGCCTCAGGTTTGTCCCCAGTGTAAAGGTACAGGGTATATTCAATCGGGAGTAGCTTTTTTTAAGATCAAACAAACTTGTCCCACCTGTGGTGGAACAGGAAAAATTACTTCAACAAAATGTCCAAGATGTAAGGGTAGCGGAAGAGTAAAAATCCTTGATAATGTAACTGTAAGGGTACCCCCGGGTGTTGAGGATGGTACTAAATTAAGAATACCGATGAAGGGTAATGCAGGAATCACCGGCGGTCCTCCGGGCGATCTTCATCTAATTGTTAAAATAAAGACCCATCCAGTATTTGAAAGGAAGGGTGATGATATCTATATTAAACTCCCTGTGGCAGTTTATGAAGCAGCTCTTGGAGCGACAGTAGAGGTCCCCACTATTGAAGGAATTATAAAGATGAAGATACCTCCTGGCACAAAATCTGGTCAGAAATTCAGAATAAAAGGTAAAGGAGTAGTGAATCCAAAAACGAGCCACAGAGGAGATCAGTATGTGGTGGTAGAGATAATTTTACCTGATCGTCTGGATAAGAAACAAAAAGAATTTCTTGAAAAATGGAAAAAGGAAAATCCTTACAATCCAAGGAAAGAAATTTTTGATAGGGTTTAGGTATCAGAACTTTTTTCTCTTTTTTTCATTAAACATACTCTCTTCTCAGGTGTCCAAATAAGAGGAAAGTTTGAAAATAAAAAGAATTTGAGATACTATTTAAAGAGGAGGTGGTAGATGAGTTGGACCTTGACCAACTGGTTTAAAACAGGATTGTTTTTAATATTACTTACTGGTCTTTTTCTCGGTTTTGGCTATTTGTTAGGGGGTAATTCTGGCCTATATTTCGCTGGGATTCTTGCTATTTTGATGAATTTTTTCTCCTACTGGTTTTCAGATAAGATTGTTCTTGCCATGCATAGGGCTCAACCTGTTGATGAGAATGGTAATCCCAGATTGTACAGGATCGTTTATGAACTTTCTCAAAAAGCAGGATTACCTATGCCAAGGATCTATGTTGTACCTGATCCTTCTCCCAATGCTTTTGCCACAGGTAGAAATCCTTCACACTCAGCAGTTGTTGTTACCCAGGGACTTCTTCAGATAATGGATGATGAAGAGTTGAAAGGAGTCCTGGGGCATGAACTCTCCCATATTAAGCACAGGGATATATTAATCAGTTCTATTGCTGCTACTATTGCTTCCGCCGTAATGATACTCGCAAGTATGGTAAAATGGGCGGCTATTTTTGGTGGTTTTAGCCGTGATGATGATGAAGGAGGAAATATTTTTGTAGCTCTGGCAATTGCGATAATAACCCCAATAATTGCTTCTTTGATCCAGCTTGCAATTTCAAGATCAAGGGAATATCTTGCAGATGCTTCTGGTGCAAAATTAGCTGGAAATCCTCAGGGATTAATCAGTGCATTGGAGAAACTCGGGAGATACTCTGGTGAGATACCTCCCAGATATGGGAATGAAACAATGAGTCATATGTATATAGTAAATCCTTTCAGTAAGGGGATGATGGCTAAACTTTTAAGTACACACCCTCCACTGGAGGAAAGAATTAGTAGATTAAAAAATTTAGCTTATCAGGGGTAAATTATGCACATTGACCTATCGCCTTACAGGGATTATTTAACAGAAAGGGCTCAGAAGATTTTAACTCTTGCAATTACTGAAACTCAGAAGAGGGACCACTACTACCTTGCACCGGAACATCTTCTCTATGCTTTTATTAAACTTGAAAACGAGAGCTTTGATAGGATTATGGAGAACATAGGAGTGGATCCCCTTGAAATAAGAGTAAAGATAAACAACAGGCTTGAAAAATCCGACTATCTTGTGGAATCATCTTCCGGGATAAAGGTCTCTCATCTTGTAAAAAAAGTTCTTGAAAAGGCTCTTACAAATGCCAACGGCGAAGGTTATCAGAAAATAGGGCCATACAATCTACTTGCCGGAATTTTTATGGTGGAAGAGAGTTATCCCGCTTTCCTGCTTAAGGAAGAAGGAAAAGAGCCATTTACGGTAATTAATGCTATTATGGAAGAAGCAAGGAGGAGAATTGAATTTGAAAGAGAATTGAGAAGAAAATATGAATTACCTGGCTTCTTGCGCCAGTTTGGAGTTAACTTAAATAAGCTTGCAGTAATGGACAAAATCCCTGAAATCTATGGTAGAGAAGAAGAAATTAAAAAGATGATAGAGATTCTCTCCCACAGGGAGAGAGCTAATTCTGTTATGTTAATAGGGGAACCTGGAGTTGGAAAAACTGCTATTGCAGAAGGGCTTGCATGGAAGATAGAGTTTGAATCTCAAAAAATTCCAGAAAGTTTGCGAGACTACCAGATAGTTAACCTTCAGATGAACTCACTTGTAGCAGGAACAATGTTCAGGGGAATGTTTGAGGAGAGGGTAGAGAAGATTATCAAGGAGGTTAAGGAAAGGGGAAATATAATACTTTTTATAGATGAAGCTCATTCCATAATAGGGGCAGGTTCAGCTATGGGCGTCCCCTCTGATGCTGCAAATATTTTTAAGTCATCCCTTGCAAAAGGGGATATTCAGATCATAGGAGCTACTACTTATACTGAGTATATGCAGTATATCATGGAAGATGAGGCGCTGGCAAGAAGGTTCAGGACTATTTATGTTAAAGAACCCACATTTAAAGAGACCGAAAGGATACTATACGGTGTGAAAAAACGGCTGGAAAGAATTTATTCAGTTACAATCACTGATGAAGCCATAAAAACTTCTCTTACTCTTTCTAAAAGGTACGAGAGAGGGAGAAAACTTCCAGATAAACCTATTGGATGGCTTGATACAGCGTGTGTGAAGGCGGTCCTCTACAGTAAGGATAAGATTGTAAAATCTGAACATGTTTATGAGGTGGTAGCAGAAGAGTCACAGATCCCCCTTGATATGGTGATGAGAAGTTCGGTGGAGAGATTTGCTGATCTAGAGGAAAAGATCGCTCAGAGAATAGTGGGGCAGAAAGAAGCTATTGATGCTCTTGGCAGGCGTTTAAGGCTTAATAAAGGTCCCTTAAAAGAAAATTTCAACAGACCTGATGGTGTTCTACTCTTTCTGGGTCCAACAGGAGTTGGGAAAACTGAACTGGCGAAAGCGTTAGCTGAGTATCTTTTTGGTGATGAGGAAAAAATGGTAAGACTGGATATGTCAGAGTATCGCGATGGCACTGTTTCTATAGATAAACTCTTAGGGATGCCTAGAGGAATAGTGGGCTCAGAAAGAGGAGGGATCCTTACCAATAAAATAAGGGAGAATCCTTATACCGTAGTTCTTCTTGATGAAGTTGAGAAAGCTCATCCCGATGTTCTTACATTGTTTCTTCAGGTATTTGATGAAGGGTGGCTGACAGATGGAAGGGGGAAAAAAGTTTATTTCAGCGACGCTATAATCATAATGACTTCTAACATAGGGTATCAACATTTTAGGAACTTTTTGAAGCCTCTTGGTTTCTTAAAAGAAAAAGAGTCAGTTGGAGAGGTGAATAAGTTGATATTACAGGAAGTGGAAAACAGATTTTCTCCTGAGTTCTTAAATAGAATTGATGAGATTATTGTTTTTTCACCTCTCACAGAGGAAGAAGTTGTTGAGATAGCGAGAAGGTACATTAGAAAGATCCATGATCAGGTTGAGGAAGAAGGCAAGCGACTTATAGTTTCCGAAGAGACGGTCAGAGCTGTTGCGAGAGAAGGTTTCTCCATAAAGTATGGAGCAAGGTACCTGAAGAGAAAAATTGATGAGGTAATTAAATTGCCTGTGACGCTAAAATGGACAGAGCAGGATTATTTTTACTTTGATCTTGATGAGAGTGGAAAGGTGGTATTAAGAGAAGAAAAGGCTGTTGTATAGGGTAGAGGAGGTAGCAATGGAGGAAAAAGAGAAAAACAGTTATGAGTTTAACTCTGATGAGATTCCCCCAGTTAGTTTTAGAGATTTTATCCTTGGAATCAGCCAGTCAGTTTATATCTATCTGGGAATAATCCCTGATCCTATTTCTGGGAAAACTAACAAAAATCTTTTACTTGCAAAACACACAATTGATACAATAGAAATGCTGAAAGAAAAGACGAAGGGAAATCTTACCCAGGATGAAGAGAACACCATAAATTATTTGCTAACAGAATTAAAGTTTAAGTATTTGGAAATACTAAAAGAATCTTCTTCTAAAGAAAAGGAGAATTCCCCAGAGTCCAAACTTGAAGTAAAGGAGAAGAAAAATGAAGAGAGCTAAGTACCTGTGGATCATACTTGCTTTTACCCTGGGAGTTTTTTTTGCTGCTTGCTTTGATTTGACTCCAGGCACATCTGCAGAAGAAAAAGCTTCCCAACAACCTCAGCCGATAGTTTCAGCCCCCATAAGTTTGCCTGATTTTTCTACTCTTGTTGAAAAGGCACTCCCGGCAGTTGTGAACATTAGTTCTACAAAAGTCATGAGAATTCCTCCACAGGCTCAGCAGCTTTATAAGTTTTTCTACTGGTTTTTTGAGCAGCCCTTTCCTGAAATTCCCCATAAATATACAAGGAAGAGCCTGGGTTCTGGATTTGTAATTGATCCAGATGGTTACATTCTTACTAATTATCATGTGATTGAAGGTGCTGACAAGATTATTGTTTCTTTTTCAGAAGATGAAAAATATAGAGCAAAAATTGTGGGGAAAGATAAGAAGACAGATCTTGCTCTTCTGAAAATTAAGGCAAAGAAAAAATTTCCATATCTTTCTTTGGGTGATTCAGATAAGGTAAAGATTGGAGAGTGGGTAATAGCAATTGGTAACCCCTTTGGATTATCTCACACAGTTACTCATGGAATAATAAGTGCCAAAGGAAGGGTTATTGGCTACGGTCCATATGACAATTATCTTCAAACTGATGCTCCAATAAACCCGGGTAATTCTGGTGGTCCTTTACTTGATCTGAAAGGTGATGTAATTGGAATTAATGCTGCAATTTACACGAAAACAGGTCAATCTGCTGGAATAGGTTTTGCAATCCCCTCCAACATTGCCAGGACAGTGATTGCTCAATTAAAAACAAAAGGAAAAGTTATAAGAGGTTGGCTTGGTGTAAAAATCCAGAAAGTTACTCCGGCAATAGCTAAAGGTTTTGGTCTTAAAAAACCTGAAGGCGCTCTGGTTGCTCAAGTTTTAAAAGGTACTCCTGCTGATAAAGCCGGAATGAAACCCGGAGACATAATTGTGAAATTTGATGGCAAGGAAGTCAAGTCGTTCAGAGACCTCCCTTTTTATGTAGCTTCAACCCCGCCAGGTAAAAAGGTAAAAATAGAAATCAGGAGACCTAATGGGAAGAAGTTGAAAAAAAAGGTGTTAAAGGTAAAAATTGCTCAAATGGGTAAGGGGACATCCCCTGAAGAGAAGAGGGGACCTACAGAGAGTGTCACTTCTAAAATAGGTATGACTTTAAAAACTCTTAATAGGACTATTGCAGAACGACTGGGAATCCATATTTATAAAGGTGTACTTATCACCAATGTGGATCCAGATTCCGTTGCAGCAGCCCAGGGTTTGAGGGCTGGTGATGTGATTCTGAAAATAAATCAACATGAAGTAAAGACTGCTTCTCAGGCTGAGAGAATTCTTAAGAGAGTTAAATCAGGTAAACCACTTCTTTTCCTTATTTATAGAGAAGGAGAAGGGACTTTCTGGGTGGCTTTCAATATGCCTTAATTTTATTGGGGAGGGTTCCCCTCTTCATTTTTTATTCTTCCAAATCTCCTTTCTCTTTTAGAAAAATCTTTTAATGCTTTTTCAAATTCAGTCTCGTTAAAATCTGGCCAGAGAGTCTCTGTGAAATAGAGTTCAGTGTAGGCTATCTGATATAGGAGAAAGTTGCTTATGCGTTTTTCCCCTCCAGTTCTTATAAGAAGATCAGGATCTGGGATGTCGGGAGCATATAAATAATTTTTAAATATCTCCTCGTTTATTTCTCCAATTTTTTCTTTTTTACAATCAGACATGATTTTTGAAACTGCATCAATAATTTCAAGTCTTCCTCCATAGCTGAAAGCAACAATGAGAGTCATTTTTTTACCACGGCTTAGCTCATCTTCTGCATTTTTTATTAACTTCATCAGATTCAGCGGAACCATGGTGAAATTGCCGATTACTTTTAACCTAACACCATTCTTTTTTAACTCCGAGGTTTCTTCTCCAATATAT
>JALTID010000253.1 GCA_027004335.1 bacterium | reverse complement strand
ATGATTGCCTCAATAAAACCTACGGAAATACCAGTTACAGACACAAGTTTTTTATTTTGTTTGCTATTAGGGCTTCATCTCAAATTTGCCCCTATAAGTGACAGCGAAGTTAACATTGGTTTTTTCAATCAATCTGTAAGATGGAGCTTACTAAAAGGTGAAATAGTAAATGGAGTAAAATACGCTATAGCAGGGGGAGTAGAAAATCAGTACTTTTTTAATTTTCAGATTCAGTTACTATTTTCTCTTGGGATAAAAATTAAGAACCACTTTGAAATGTGGGTGAGTTCCACCATTGATGCTATCCAGCAGAACTCCAATCACAGCATAGGAGGAGGAGTTAGCTATATTCCAGAAGGAGGCTTTTTCGCAAGTTTTTATTGGAACTACGAATATGTTCAAAAAAACAGATACATTGGGTTTCAGATAGGATACGTTTTCAATGTATTTGAGAAAACACGGGAAAAGGAATAACCCTGATTACTAAACTTCCTGAGAGAAGATCTTATCTGCTATAATTTTCTAAAAACTCTGCGAGGTAATTAATCATGTCCAGAGAAATCCACACCCACTTCCGCCCTTGCAACCTCTGTGAGGCAACCTGCGGTTTGGAAATTAAATACAGAGGTAATGAAACTATCTCTATCCGCGGTGATAAAAATGATCTACTCAGCAGAGGTCATATTTGTCCAAAGGCTGTTGCCCTTAAAGATACTTACAACGACCCTGATAGATTGAGAAAGCCAGTAATAAAAAAAGATAAAGAATGGAAAGAGGTCTCCTATGAAGAAGCTTTTAACATTGCAGTATCCAGGATAAAGGGGATACAGGAAAGATATGGAAATGATTCAGTGGCGGTTTATCTGGGAAATCCTGTTGCCCATAATATTGGACTCCTCTTAAATGTTCCAAATTTCATCAAGGCCTTAAAAACAAAGCAGAGATACTCAGCAACATCTGTGGATCAACTCCCCCACAATTTTGCAGCCTACTTCATGTTTGGTCATTACATGCTTTTACCAATTCCAGATATTGACCGAACCAATTTCTTCCTAATTATTGGTGCAAATCCCGCAGTTTCAAATGGAAGCATAATGACAGCTCCGGATGTTATAAACAGGATAACGGGCATAAAAAAGAGAGGTGGAAAAATAGTTGTTGTTGACCCCAGAAGAACCGAAACTGCAAAATTAGCAACCAAACATTTCTTCATAAAACCAAATACCGATGCCCTCCTGCTTCTTTCAATGCTTAATGTAATTTTTAAGAAAAATCTGGATAAACCTGGCAGACTGGAAAAATTCATTAAAAACTATGAGCAGGTAAAAGGGATTGCCAGCAACTTCTCACCAGAGAGAGTTTCAAAAATAACTGGAATAAGTGCAAATGATATTGAGAGGCTTGCCGGTGATTTTGCAACTTCGGATAGAGCAGTCTGCTATGGCAGATTTGGTGCTTCAACCCAGGAATTTGGAGGATTAACCCAGTGGCTGATCAATGTATTAAACATTGTCACAGGAAACTTTGACAGAGAAGGTGGAGCAATGTTTACAACCCCGGCAGTTGATCTTGTGGGAATGTCAAAATTTGGTGGAAGTAGAGGTAGTTATGGAAGATGGAGAAGCAGAGTAAAAGAACTTCCAGAGTTTGCCGGGGAATTACCAGTCACAACCCTTGCAGATGAAATTTTAACTCCTGGAGAAGGACAGGTAAAAGGTTTAATTACCATTGCAGGTAACCCGGTTCTTACTACTCCGTCAGGAAGAAAGTTAGAAAAAGCTCTGAGCCAGCTTGAGTTTATGCTTTCAGTGGATATTTACATAAATGAAACTACCAGCTTTGCTGATTTAATTATCCCCACAGCAACGGGTCTTGAAGCACCTGTTTTTGAAATGCTCTTCTACCAGTTATCCGTGAGAAATTTCGTTAAATATGCTCCACCCCTCATGGATAAAGGAGAATTAAAGTATGACTGGGAGGTGATAGGAGAACTCACAACTCGTATTAATAGCAAATATCCTATTATGGAACCTGAGCAGGCAATTTCCTTTATGCTCCAGATGGGCCCCTATGGGGATAAAGTAACTCTTGAAAAATTAAAAGATTCTCCTTATGGGATTGACCTTGGTGAATTAAAACCCCAGCTTCCAGAGAGACTGTTTACCGAAGACGGAAAAATTGATCTTATTCCAGCAGTGTTTGTAAAAGATCTAACAAGGCTTGAGGAGAAACTGAAGGAAAAAGAAGATCCAGAATTTCCTTTTATCTTGATAGGAAGAAGGGATATAAGATCCAGCAATTCATGGCTGCATAACTCACAGAGATTAATTAAAGGGAGAAACAGGAGTACAATGCTAATAAATTCCATAGACGCTGAAAATCTTGGTATAAAAAACGGAGAGGAAGTAAGGGTCACCTCCACAGAAGGTTCCATCATCATTAAAGCAGAAATTTCAGATAAGATGATGCAGGGGGTTGTAAGTATCCCCAATGGCTGGGGGCACAACAGAGAAGGAGTTAAGCTTACCGTTGCAGGTACAAATCCAGGTGTAAGTGTAAACGATATAACCCAGCCTAAAATAGATAAGCTCACAGGCAACGCCGCATTCAGCGGGACAAGGGTAAGGGTGGAGAGGGGGGAAGAATTAAGTTGTGTAAACATCTCTTAACCACTTTAAGACTCACTCTTGACTCTCCTGACTTTTTTATGTAATAATTTCACATCATGAACAATGTAAATAAAAGGAAAATTCAAAGTAAAGTTATCTGGATTGCAATTTTTATAGGTTATTTAAGCATCTGGCTTATTCCTCTTTTTCATAAATATCAGGGGAAAGGTAAAGGTGTAGATGAAGCTCTCAAACTTCCTCGGGATCCCACTCAGTTTAAATGGTATGTGATCCCATTTCTTCCTATAGTACTTTATTTTTACTTTGATGAATTAGCAAAGAGAAACTACAGCGGAGTTTTGGCTGGTCTTGCATTTTTCCTATGAGATTTTTTTAATGAAATGTGGAATGCCCTTTACTATCATTTCATAGGATTTGCAGCTCTGTGGATTACAGTGATGCCCACAGCCTATCAGCCTCTGATAGGATGGAACATTGAGATAATTTTTAATTTTCTAATAATGGGGCTTCTTGCCACAAAACTCTTACCACAAGACAAATACTCCAAAATACTGGGTATAAAAATAGACACTTTTTCGCCATACTTTTCTCGATCACATGTGTCATTGTAGAAATAATTTTAAATATGATTGGTGCGCTTGTACGGAATTTCCCATGGTGGAATGCAACCAATCCATGGTTGATATTCCTGCTTGGCTATCTACCTTTCTGGGAAATAGCTTATTATATCTACGATCTTGAAGACAGGAAAAAACAGGTGTGGTATGTGGGGGGAGCTGCTACGATTTTAACCATTGCATTTGTGGTCCTCCTTACAGCAGGATTAATTTAGTTTTCTCCAAATATAAAACCAAAGAATTTTATTTTTTAACTACTTCTTCATAAATTCTTATCATCTTATCAAGGCTCTTCTCTTTATCATAATTTTTCAACACCCATTTTCTTCCCTTTTTTCCCATTCTCCTCCTTAGCTTCTCATCAATAATTAATCTTTCTATTGCCTCAGCCGCCTTTTCAGGGCTTTCAGGGGGAACTCTAAAACCTGTTTCTCCATCAACTACCACCTCTTTAAAACCTCCTACATCTGAAACAACCACTGGTTTTTCACACGCCTCAGCTTCTAAGGCAGAAACACCAAAACTTTCTCTATGAGAAAGAGCCACAAAGATATCCAGCATATTGTGATACTCAGGTAACTTTTCAACACTCACATGACCTGCAAAAAAAGTTTTATCATGTAAATTCAATTCATTAACAAGTTTCTGGAGATTTTCCCTCTGTGACCCATCTCCCACAATCAGTAACTTAATCGGTTTATCGGGTAATTTTTTTACCAATATATTAAATGCCTTCACCAGATCATCCACTCCATAAATTGTTTCCAGAGACTTAACAGTACCAATAACTAAGTCATTTTCATCAAAAAAAGAAGAAACTTTCATTGGTCTAAACACCTCAGTATCTACGCCAAAAGGAGTAACTATAATTTCTTTTGAGGTATATTTCTGGGTTTCACCAGCCAGAAATTGGGATGTTGCAAGTATTTTGTCTGCTTTAAATAAATTAAAACGAATAATGAAATTGTGCAAAATAGATTCCCCGGGATACACCGTGATATCATCACCCCAAACTGACAGGATATAGGGATGGAATTTAGTTAATGCAGCAATTAGCCCATAATGTGAAGCATAATGGGCATGGAGTATATCAGGTTTGTACTTCGCAATGATCTGTTTCAAGATTTTCACAGCTTTTAGAATCTTGCTTTTGTGCAGTAAACTCCTACTTTCCCCACCGTCAGGATAAACACCTACATCAATAGGTATAGGCAAAATATTCTCATATCCTTTATAAGCTGGCTCATCTTCCCTCTCCAGACCTGCTACAATTACTTCCTCACCTCGCTCAGCCAGTCCTGTTGCCCACCGAATAGTATGAGTAGATTTTATATTAGAAAGCAGAAGTATTCTCATCTTTCACCATAAGATCCTGGTAAGAATCTATCAATTCTTTAATGCAATTTATTTTAACCAGAGTTTATAAGAGATGCAAATAAGTTGTAAATATTGCGGGGGTGCCATCATAGCTTATAAGCATTATCAAAAAAGAAAGGATAGGGACCTCCCCTATCCTATAAAACCTATTCTTATCCAATCAAAAAGTTAAATTTCTCGTAAGTTTTAGCTACTTAAATACCCATACAGCTGTAAGAGAAGTCTTATCTGCTGAGTAATAAGGAACATTAATAACTATTGTATACTCAACTCCCTTTTTAAGAGGCTGAGCATCTCCATTATCCTGGATTCCCTCGGGAACCTTACCATAAGTTACTGGAGGACTAAACCGGGTACCAGTAAGATATCCTGTTCCTATCTGCCA
Organism: bacterium; assembly: GCA_027004335.1. Lineage (GTDB taxonomy): Bacteria > JALSQH01 > JALSQH01 > JALSQH01 > JALSQH01 > JALTID01. The sequence continues at coordinate 951 of JALTID010000253.1, read as the reverse complement.
GTTAAACCTTTCACTCCTTGACATCACACCTTAAATAACTTAAATTTTAATAAACGGAGGTTTAAATTGGCTAAAAAATTAAAAAGGGGGTATGTCCAGGTTTATACGGGAGATTGCAAGGGAAAAACCACCGCTGCCCTGGGCCTCGCTTTCAGAGCCCTGGGACACGGTTTCAAAATACATATGATCCAGTTTCTCAAAGGAAAAGGTACTGATAGGATGGCGTGGAGTGAGTATGGAGAGTGGATCTCAGCAAGAAAATTTGGTGATCAATTTATCATTGAACCCTTTGGAAGGCCAGAATTTGTCAACCCGAAACATCCAAAACCTGAAGATATTGAACTGGCGAAGAAGGGAGTTGAAAGAGCCCTTGAAATAATGAAGAAAAATGAAGTGGATATTCTCATCCTGGATGAATTGAATGTTGCATATATGTTTAATCTGATCTCCCCTGATGATATATTAAAAATTCTTAATAACAAACCAGATGATATGGAGCTCATAATAACTGGCAGAGGAGCACCTAAAGAATTGATGGAAAAAGCTGATCTTGTAACTGAAATGAAAGAGATAAAACATTATTATTATCAAGGAATTGATGCAAGAAAAGGAATAGAATTTTAGAAGGAGAATTCATCATGGAGGATATTGAAAAAATAAAAAAAGCAAAGAAAGAATGGGAGGAGAAGGTCCTTAAACCTCACATAAAAAAACATCCAGAGAGGGCAGAAAGATTTTCCACCATTTCTGATCATGAGATAAAAGAATTATACACTCCTGCTGATATCGAAGACTTTGATTATCTAAAAGATCTGGGGTTTCCAGGAGAATACCCATACACCAGAGGAATTTACCCCAACATGTATCGTGGCCGACTCTGGACTATGAGACAGTTTGCAGGTTTTGGCACAGCAGAGGAAACCAATCAAAGATATCATTACCTTCTGGAAC
>JALTID010000252.1:1476-5975 GCA_027004335.1 bacterium | reverse complement strand
ATATGACACCCATGTAATAGAAAAATTTTTCTCAGAAAAGAAAAAGAAATAGGAGGTTAGAAATGGCTGAGATGCCTGAATTTAAAACTATTCTCTGGGAGGTAGAGGATCGTGTGGGGATTATTACAATCAACAGGCCTGAAGCCAGGAATGCACTTTCGCAGGGAGTTTTGAAGGAGATCAATTATATTTTAAGAACAGTCAGAGATGATAATTCCATTGGAGCCCTCCTTTTGACTGGTGCAGGAGAAAAGGCTTTTTCCTCAGGTGGGGACCTCTCAGGAGGATTCCAGCAGGTTGATGTCCCTGATGATGGAGATCCAAGAGACGAATTTGTAAAGCTGTTTGATTATATTAAAAAATCTGGCAAGCCCATTATTGCAATGATAAATGGTTACTGCTACGCTGGTGCTTTTGGGGTTGCTCTCGCCTGCGATTTGATTGTTGCTGCAGAACATGCAAAATTTGCTACACCTGAGATAAAACGGGGATTATGGCCTATGATGATAATGGCTACAATTTTCAGGAATGTTCCCAGGAAAAAAGCTATGGAGATGATCCTGACTGGGGAAGCTATTACTGCTCAGGAGGCTTACCAGCTTGGAATTGTAAATAAAGTGGTTCCATTTGAAAAACTGCGTGAAGAGAGTATGGAACTGGCTAAAAGAATAGCTAAAATGAGTCCACTTATTGTTAGAATGGGCAGGGATGCTTACTATGATGTGCTGGACAGAGAATATATAGAGTCTATTGAATACCTCAATGGTAAATTGATGGAGGTATTGAGCACCGAAGATGCCATGGAAGGGATAAGAGCTTTCTTTGAAAAAAGAGAACCTAAGTGGAAGGGAAAATAGACTTTACAAAATTTTTTCTTTATGTTATGAATGTTAGAAAATATTCAGGAGGAGTAAGATGGGAGAAGTTGTGGCTCAGATGGTTGGAAAAGTATGGAAAATCGTGGTAAAGGAAGGGGATTGTGTAGAGGAGGGAGATCCTGTGATAATTATTGAATCAATGAAAATGGAGATACCCATTGAAGCAGAAGAGTCAGGGAAAATTACGAAGATTTTAGTAACAATAGATCAAACAGTTAATGAGGGAGATGTAGTAGCAGAAATTGATGAAGGAGGTTGCTAAGAATGTTTAAACTTTCTCCTGATCTCATTTACAAATAAGTGTGCCTGTCTGGTTGGTTCAGGGATTTTATAAGAGTTAACACTTTTCAGAGTAATTTTTAGACTCCATTCAAAATTTATTTTATACCCAGGAGAGACAAAAACTGGTTTGATATTTTCCTTTGTCCTCAATACATATCCGATCTGTTTTCCTTCGTGAAACAGAGGGGATGAATCTCCCTTTTTATGGCCCGGTTCTTCGTAATTCCCTACGAGTTTTTTCTTTGCCACTCCTATGGTTGGTATATCAAGAACCATTCCAAGATGAGTGGCCAATCCCATGTTTCTCGGGTGGGCATATCCATGGCCATCTACCATCACTACATCGGGCCGATTTTTTATTTTTTTAAAAGTTTCAAAAAGTGGAGGGAGTTCTCTGAAAGATAGTAAACCCGGGATATATGGAAAAGTAACTTTTCCAATGAAAAATTCTTTTTCTATTACTTCCAATGTCCTGAAGTAAAGAATGACTATTCCCGCGTAGAAAATTTCTTCTTCTTTATTATAAGATAGGTCTGTTCCTCCTATTAGTTCAGGATACCCTTCCCATCCTTTTAGGGTTATTTTTTGTCGTAACCTGTTTTGGAGCTCTACCGCCTGCTCATAGATAAAAGGAGTCTCATCCAGTTTCATGTTACCACTGAAACTCTGTTTTTTCCTTTTGCCTTACTTATGTACATTGCTCTATCCGCTTTTTCAATATATCTCTTTATGGAAGGATATTCAAAATCGTATTCTGAAACGCCGAGGCTGATAGTAAGGTTGATGATGTGCTTATTGAAAATAAATTTGTGTTCTTCTACAGCTTTTCTTATTCTTTCCGCGATGTTTTTTGCCTCTTTGCTAAGACAATAGGGTATAAGAATGAGAAATTCCTCTCCGCCCCACCTTGAGGCAGTGCTCTGCTCTCTTATGCTTCTCTTCGTGATTTTGGCGAGTTCTTTCAGAATATAGTCACCTACGGCGTGACCGTATTTGTCATTTATTTTTTTAAAATCGTCTATGTCACACATTATAAAAGAAAATCTTTCCTTATCTCTTTTAGAGATTCTCTGCTGATAGCGAGTTTTTTCTTCAATATCTCTCCTGTTAGAAAGCCTGGTAAGTGGGTCAATCCTTGCAAGCTCCTGAAGTGCCGCATTTTTTTCCTCTAACTCTTTTTCTTTTTTTCTTGAAACCATATGAAGCCCCTCATAATTGTTTGCGAAAAGAGAAAGTAAGATGAAGGTGAAAATTAGTGTGATGAGAATCGCAACGACATGATTAGATTCTTTGCATAAGGGATTTTCACAGTAAATTACCCAATCTGGATTTAGTTTCTCAAGTAACACCAGCACCGCTGTAACAACGATTAATAGCGAGGCTAAAAAGTATCTTAACCAGCTGCTGAAAAGGAGAATAGTCATAATTAGAACCAGAAAGAGGTAAAATGGAGTAACTCCTTTGAGCCCACCATCATAGAACCATATGAGAGGTATCAGTCCAAGGATAACAAGCAAAAAGGTTAATGTTGCAATAAAATTTTTCTGAGGCAGGATGTAAAATAATATCAGTATAAGAGAAAAAGTTATCGTGGCAATAAAAGATATGAATGTGATTTCAGGAGTTTCCTGTATAAGAATGTTACTGAGAAATGCGGTAAAATTCAGAATTATCCCGGAAAGTATAATCATAAAGAAAAAACATTCCTTTAACATGGATTGTTCTTTTTTCTCTCTACATAACTTCATTTAAAATTACCTTCAATTTATTATAACTTTAATTTAAAATGATAGCAAAGATTTATTTTAGAGAATTTCTTTCGCTATTGAAAGGTTAAGTTTTGCAAGAGGTTTAATTGTTAGGCAGTGTGTATTGGATATTGTGTAAAAAGTAGGCACTTGAGTTTTATTTTTCTGAATTTGAGTTCCTATGAATGGCATATATATTGAAGCTTTCGGAGAAAAAGGAGGGGAATTGTGAAAAGAAAATGGATATGGGTTTTGCTACTTTTATTTCTTCCCCTGAATCTTTTTGCAGGGCAGGGGATTAATAAAGGTGATTCCGCGTGGCTTATTGTGGCTACAGCATTTGTAATGTTTATGACTCCCGCAGGGCTTGCTCTTTTTTACGGAGGTATGGTCCGTAAAAAGAATCTGCTCAATACTTATGCACTGGTTTTTATCACCTATATTATCGGTAGTTTGATCTGGATGTTCTGGGGTTATTCCCTTTCTTTCAGCGGAGATCTTGGTGGAATAATAGGAACATTAAGAAATTCTTTTCTTGCCGGAATCGGTTTAAATAGTGTATCAGGAAGTATTCCCACCCTTCTTTTTGCAGTATTTCAGATGACTTTTGCAGCCATCACCATTGCGCTGGTTATAGGATCAGTTGTTGAAAGAGTGAGATTCCTCTGGTGGATAGTTTTTTCAGTTTTATGGTTAACTTTTATATATTCTCCAGTTGCGCACTGGATATGGGGTGGAGGTTTTCTTGCAAAATTGGGAGTAATAGATTTTGCCGGGGGTATGGTGGTGCATACTACAGCAGGAGTTTCTGGATTAACTCTTGCGCTGCTTATCGGTAAGAGGAAGAAATATCTTGAAGAACCTTTTTTTCCTTCCAGCATTGTTCTTACAGCTCTTGGTGCAGCTTTACTCTGGTTTGGCTGGTTTGGATTTAATGCGGGTAGTGCTCTTAAGATAAATGGGGTTGCTGTTAATGCTTTTATTACAACTAATACTTCCGGTGCCATTGCAGCATTTACATGGATGGCTCTTGAATGGTTGAAAGATGGCAAGCCCACCCTCCTGGGAATTGCATCTGGCGCCATAGCTGGACTTGCAGGTATTACACCTGCTTCCGGATATGTGAATTTCTGGGGTGCGTTGATAATTGGATTCTTTGCCGCAATTTTTGGTTTTTACGCAATTACATGGTTGAAGGCAAAACTTAAATACGATGATTCCCTTGATGTTTTTGGGGTTCATGGTATTGATGGAATGTGGGGCTCACTTGCTGCTGGTATTTTTGCTGATCCAGCTGTAAATGGTAAGGCTGGATGGGTTTATGGTCATTTTTCGCTGTTTTTAAATCAGCTAATTGGGGTAATTGTGGTAGTTGTAGCGAGTTTCCTCGGCACACTGATTCTTGCCTATATCACGAGACTTATTGTGGGTAACTGGAGAGTTAAAGAAGAGATTGAAATTGAAGGTCTTGATGAAGCCTTCCATGGTGAAAGAGCTTTTGATCTTTGATCTTTTCCTGTGCGCTTAACTTTTAAACAGGGTGGAGACCTCAGTTTCCACCCTGTTTCTTTTTAGGCACTGTTGGGGCTCA
>JALTID010000252.1:0-1466 GCA_027004335.1 bacterium | reverse complement strand
TTATTTTTAATCATTCCTTCTCTAAGGTTGTTTAATTTCTTCTGAAGTTTCTGGCATATTTTTTTCTTTTATTTTTTAAACAGTGAGGAGGTCTGGATGATGAAAAGAGCTTTAAAGTGGAGTTTTTTAATCTTTTTGTTTCTACCTGTCTCTCTTTTTGCAGCGGAGGGTAAAATAAACACAGGTAATACTGCCTGGATGCTGGTTTCCACCGCTCTGGTAATGATGATGACACCTGCAGGACTTGCAATGTTCTATGGTGGGATGACAAGAAGTAAGAATATGTTAAATACACTGGGTATGAGCCTTTTGTCATATGCCATAGCCAGTATTTTATGGGTAATTTATCTTTATTCTCTAATCTTTCACGGAAACATCGGTGGTTTTATTGGAGATCTTGGGAATTTTTTTATGAGTGGGATAGGAGTTAAAGATGTTACAGGTACTATCCCAACATTTCTTTTTGCAGCATTTCAGATGACCTTTGCTGGTATTACTATTGCCCTTGTTAGTGGATCAGTTGTTGAGAGGACAAAATTTTCATGGTGGCTTGTTTTTGCCGTCTTATGGTTAACCTTTGTTTATGCACCTGTGGCTCACTGGGTGTGGGGTGGCGGTTTTCTTGCGAAGATGGGAGCTCTGGATTTTGCAGGTGGGACTGTTGTACATATCAATGCAGGTGTTACAGGGCTGATTCTTGCTCTTCTGATAGGTAAGAGGAAAGGTTTTGGAAAAACTGCTTTTTTCCCTTCCAGTACATTTATTACAGCTCTTGGAGCTGCTTTTCTCTGGTTTGGATGGTTTGGCTTTAATGCAGGTAGTGAACTTGCCGCTGATGGGGTAGCGGTTAACGCTTTTCTTGTTACCAATACTTCTGCCGCTATAGCCACTGTCACATGGGTGCTTGTTGAATGGGCTGTGGAGAAAAAGCCTACAATTTTAGGTGCAGCTTCAGGTGCTGTTGCAGGGCTTGTTGCCATTACTCCTGCTGCTGGTTTTGTAAATGTGGTGGGGGCCCTGATTATAGGATTCTTTGCGGCTATTTTTGGATTCCTGGGAGTCACAATGCTTAAAAATAAATTTGGTTATGATGATTCTTTAGACGCTTTTGGTGTTCATGGTATTGATGGAATGTGGGGAGCTCTTGCCACAGGGCTTTTTGCGGATCCAGCAATAAGCGGTCATTCTGGCTGGTTCTATGGGAATGCCCATCAGTTTCTTGTTCAGCTGATTTCTGTAGTAATTACAGTTGCATTTGCAGCGATTTTATCTGTTATCCTTGCATATATTGCAAAAACTATTACCGCAGGCTGGAGAGTGGAAGAAGAAAGTGAGACAATGGGTCTTGATCAGGCAACACATGGTGAAAGAGGATTTGAGCTGTTTTAAAACTAAAAGGGAATAGTACAATCTGTCATTTGAAAGTCATAGGTGGTGGCGTCTCGCCACCACCCTCCCCTTACAGG
>JALTID010000251.1 GCA_027004335.1 bacterium | reverse complement strand
ATATAATAGATAAGGATCTGGGAAGTAAAACCAGAAAGTTTCATTTTTCGTTGCAGTAAGGTATTGATCATTAACTATTCCGAAGAATGCAGGAACAAATTCAAAGCTTCTATCGGCAAAATCGCTGGCGATTTTCTTATATTCCTCATATAGAAATGTTGGTAGATCTGCGTAATATCTGAATTCCATGTGTGAGGATTTGTAGTTTATAGAATTTGCTGAACCTGTTAATTTCTTTAGGGGGAATGGGGAAAAAAGGTAGTATCTATGGTTACGCCAGTGGTACTGCAGAAAAATTCCTGATGTTCTTATCCCCAGTCTTGAGAAAAGAATATCGGGGTCAATCTTTAATTTTAATTCTCTTATCAGGAGATTCATTTTTCTCTTTTCAATAGGCCATTTTCATGAAGATTTTTGATTATGAGATACGCTCCAGGTACCCCGAAGTAAATTCCAATGAGTATTGCTGAAATTACAAATCTGGAGTCCTGCCAAGCGTATGGAGCAACTTCTTTGAAAAATTCTTCATATGTTCCAAGATATATTAAGCTCTTATAACCCACGATGGAAATAATTAATATCCCTAAAATTCCAATAATTGAAAGGGCATATGCAATCCAGTTAGAACCCTTCTTAATTCCATATCCTGAGATGATGTATCCGAATAGAAATGAAATAATATACCCGCTGAGTGCTACTACTTTTATCCAGGTGGCAGTCGTATCATTATTTACCCAGTACATCCAGCTCCAGTCTGGCCATGTGAGAAAAAGGTAAAGTCCTATTGGGAAAAAGATGAAAATCTGAAAAAGAAAAGCCCTCCAGAAATATTTTGTATAGACTCCATCTTTTTTAACGCTGGGGTAGGCAGTAAGTGCCAGCACACTTCCCCACAATAAACTAATAAACTGATCAAGAAATACTGTTTCAATCACCCCCTTTCAAAAGAGAAACTTTAAATTTCTCCTTCAGCAATACCATCTGTTATCACTTTTTGACATTTTTGATTATACACTTCATAGTATAATTTTGCAACAGAATCATTTTTTTCAATTTCCCATGCAACCACTTTCAATGTATCGCCAGGGAAAACTGGTTTGCTGAATCTTGATTTTAACCTCTTGAATTTTGCAGGATCTTCACCGAAGTAGTTGTTTATTATTGCATTGTGGGCGAATGCCATTGTGCATAATCCTTGAAGAATCACGCCTGGCAGTCCTGCCATCTTTGCAGTGTTTGGATCAACATGGATGGGGTTATGATCACCACTTGCTTCTGCATAGATATAAGGTTGATATTTTTTTACTTTAACTTCCTGGACAAACACAGGTTCACCAAGTTTTGGTTCTTTCTTCTCCTCTTTTTTTTCTTCCTTTTTCTTTCCGCTTCCACTTCCTCTTATGAACATTGTGCCATATGTTTCCAGTACTTCTTCTCCATTCTGATTTTTTGATAGGAGTTTTATTACAAGTATCTCTCCTGAACCCTTATCCTCTATGTGATGCACCGACGAAACTGTTGTAATTTTATCACCTGGTTTGACAATTTTTTTGAAGTACATGTCCTGTTCCCCATGAAGCAACATAAGTAAATTCACATTGAGATCAGGATCAAAAAGAGGTTTACCCAGCTCAAGGTGATTCCATACGACCCCAAAAATTGGTGGTGCAACTATTCCACCTTCTCTGCGGGGGTAGGTGTACCATAGATTGTCATCATTGGTAGCCATGGCGTATTTTATTATTGCGTCTTCTGTGACTTCGTAGGTACCTGCGGGATATTCTTTACCAATCAGATCTCTGTTAAGTGCCATTTTAACACTCCTTTCTTAGTTTTGGATATCTTACAACAAACTTGATATAAATGTCAAGTTTAAAACCTACAGGGAGGAGATTTATAAGAACATCCCCTCCCCTTCTGGTATATCC
>JALTID010000250.1 GCA_027004335.1 bacterium | reverse complement strand
CAACACAGGATACTGAATTTAATAAAAAATGAACCAATGACTCCCTTTGATATTGCTACCAACCTTTTCCCTGAGAAGAAACAGGAAATATTCCTCATCTTTTCAGAAATAATCGGCAACCTGGACATCCTTGAGGAAGAAGGAAAGGTAGAAAAAATCCTTAAAAATGGAAAAATCCTCTACAGGAGTATTATAAATGAGCTGGCTTCTGACAGAGCAGGGGAAACTCTTCTACAGAAGTAATGCAGATTCCCTTGAAAAAAATCCTTTTCTTATTTTAATTCATGGAGCAGGAGGAGACAGCAGAATATGGAATGCCCTGTTCCCACTGTTGAAGGAGGATATATCACTCATTATTCCAGACCTACCAGGACACGGGAAGAGTGAGGGTATTCCAGCTGAAAGATTAGATGGATACTTTGAAGCTATAGAGCTCTTATCAGAAGAATTCAAGCTTAATAAATTCTACATTGGTGGCCACTCCATGGGAGGAGCGATTTCTCTTCTCTATGCCGCTGCTCATTCGGAAAGAGTGATGGGAACCATTGTAATTGCATCTTCTTCGTCACTGCCTGTAAACCCCATGATATTTCAGCTTGTAAAGGAAAATTTTCCCATGATGGTAAAAACATCTTTGCAATTCTCATTTGAAAGAGAAGATGAAGATGTAAAATTTTACAGAGGACTTACAGAGGAAATGCTCAAAAAGAATGGTCCGGATGTGCTCTACAAAGATATGAAGGCATGTAATGAATACAGTATAAAAGAAAAAGTCTCGGAAATTAACTCACCCGTGCTGATAATAGCTGGAGAAAGGGATAAGCTGGTACCATATGATAATGTTACCGATTTTTACTCAAGGTTAACAACCAAAAAGGAACTCCTTACCATAGAGAGATGCGGCCATATGATCCCCTTTGAGGCTCCTGAAGAATCCTCAAAGACGGTAATCTCATTTGTTAAGTCCTTATCTGCATAGCATAAATGGGATATCAAGTTTCCTCAAGAGATGAAGAGCCGTGGAACCAATAATCATCTCAATGAGAAAATGATGCCCCACCGCTCCCATGACCAATAGATCAAATCCTTCCTGTTTAACTATCTGCTCAATTTCATGATAAGGAGAACCTTCAAGAGGTATGTACTCCACATCCAGATTAAATGGCGTAAGGTAGGTTTTTGCTTCCTCAAGTATTTTCTCTGCTTTTGAAGAAGAGTTGACTGTTACCACGGAAAGAGGTAAAGATAATTTCTCACAGAAATTGGCAGCAAGTTCCATTGCCTTTTTAGCCACTTTTCCTCCGTCATATGCTAGGAGGGGCTTTTTTATTTCAATGTACTTATCAGGAACGACCAAAACTGATGCAGGGGTTCTCCTCAATACTCCCTCCGCTGTGGAACCAATTTTTTCCTTTCCAAATTTTGCGTGGATTCCCCTTTTTCCCATTATTATAAGATCAGCGATCTTGGCCCTCCCCGCTATTTCTTCCGATACGATCCCTGAATCCAGAAATAATCTACACGGCACATTTTTCTCTCTCATTTTGTTACAACTATTTTCCAAAACTATTTTTCCCTGTTCTTCCAGGAGTTCTTTAATCTTCCCTGTGAAATTAACGAGAGGCTCCATACTTATTGCACCTGAAAGATCATGAAAAAAGGGTCCTTCAAGAGCTATTATATCAATTACATGTTGGAGAATAATCTCCGAATCCCAGTACTTGTGGAAAAAAATAAGATAATCCTCTGTGATTTTGGTATAATTGGAACCATCAACAGGAGCAAGAATAACCTTAAGCATCTGATCCTCCCTTTGATTTTTTAAAATAGTATACAGCAACTTTTCTTCTTTTACAATTAAAAATAGCTTTTTCCTTGCGATTAAATTCTCATAAAGATAAAATTTAGGATGATGAAAAAACAGATGTTTTTTTCCCTGCTAATATTCCTTTTCATTCCTCTAAATGTGAAAGCATCTATTCTCTATACAGGATCTTCCACAGAGGGTCTTGTGGTACTTGATATGGAAAATAACTCTTTCTCTATCAGAAGAATCATCCCTATTGAAGGAGAAATAAAGAAAATTGTAAGACATAAAAACCTGCTTGGAGTTGCGGCTGGACTTGGTGGCATATACATTTTTAATATCTCAGACCCTACAAATCCAGTTCTTCTGGACCATTACGACACAAATGGTTTCGCCTTTGACCTCGCCTTTTATCATAAGAACATTTATCTTGCAGACTTTGAAGATGGAATCAAAATATTCTCCCTGAATGGAGGCAAACTACATCGCATTAGAAAAATAAAAACTCTATCTATGGCAATGGGCATAAAAATATTATATCCATACCTCTTTGTTTCCAACGAAAATAATGGCCTTCTCATCTATAATATAAAGATTCCTGATTCTCCTAAATTTATCAGGAGCATAGATACCCCAGGTCCTGTATGGGATGTGGATTTTGATGGTAAATACATATATGTTGCCATGAAAGATGCAGGTTTTGGAATTTACGATTTCAGGAATGCCCCGTACACAAAACTTCTAAGTCAGACAAAATTGGGGGGGTTTATATTCAAGGTGTTTAAAAAAGGTAATCTCTTATATCTCTTACAATCAGATAGAGGGGTTCTGAATTCAAATGTTGAAAAAAAAGGGGTTCTTATCTACAATGTCACTGATCCTTTCTCCCCAAGGATAGCAGGAAAATACAACAAATTTTTCGTAGAAGATTTTCTTGTCTCGGGAAACAAAATTGTTTTAGCCATGGCTAAAGAGGGCCTGGGATTGCTGGACATTTCAAATATAAAGTTCCCTCGTCTGACTTCAAGGTTCAATATTGGTGAGAATGCAATTGATGTATGGTGCAATGGAAAGGTAGCAGTTGTTGCTGATTCCAGTAATGGCGCAAAAGTAATTGATATTTCTACTCCTCACCAGAACAGAATTGCCTATTACATCAAAACCGTAGGAGATTCCTTGCAGGTGTGCGGGGAGGGTAACAGAGCTTTTATTACAGATAAGAACAGGGGGGTGTATGACTACGATATTTCAAATCCATATTCCCCTATTCTTCTCAGAACAATAAATAAAAAGGGAGCAATCAGTGTAAGATGTAAAAAAGGGATGCTCTATGTACTTTTTGAAAACTATGGAATTAAGGTATACAAGATTTATCCAAGAACTTCTCTTATCGCTGAAATCGCTATGGGTGGAGAACAGGTAAATGATATTGCAGTTGGAGAAAAAAGGCTTTTTCTTTCTCAGGGGTGGAATGGGGTGACCCTGGTAGATATAAGTAGATTTTCAAATCCCTCTGCAACTTCTCATATGGCGAGCATTACCGAAGCAAAAGGAATATCTGCAAGGGGAAAAACTTTTTATCTTGCAAGAGAAGGTACAGGAATGATAATAGGAGATGCTTCTAATTTTTATAATATCTTTGAAATGTCGCATGTTAATCTGAAAGTAAATGGCGAGAAGGTTAAGCTCTACAAAAATTATGCACTTTTAGCGGGAGGACCCAATGGGCTCTATGTAATAAATATCTCAAATCCAAAAGAGCCTTATGTGGTCTCTCATTTAAAAACTCCTGGTAATGTAGAAAGTGCCTATGCTTCCGGAAATAAACTCTGTATTGCTGATGGCTGGAATGGATTTATTGCATCCGATTTTTCCCATCCTGAAGATATAACCATAACAGACGACCTTCTGTGGTTTGTGCCTACGGCTTTATCCCATTGATTTCCGGTAAAAATGAAAAGATATAGAAACTTTTTTACTCCTTCAAGAATTGTGGTTCTAAGTTTTGCAGGAACTATTTTAACCGGGTCTCTTTTTTTCCTTATTTTTCCAGGTACCCGTCACGGAAATTTGAGTTTTGTGGATTCCTTATTCATGAGCACCTCTGCGGTTTGTGTTACAGGACTTTCACTCTACAACATCTCTTCAAAGTTCACCCCTTTTGGCCAGATAGTATTGATGACCCTCTTTCAGATTGGTGGATTAGGAATCATGACTTTCTCAGTTTTTTTTCTCTACCTTTTTCGCAGAGGGGTATCAATAATGGGACTTCATACTGTGCTATCATCGTTCTCCTCTGATGCAAAAATAAATAGATTCAGGCTCCTTAAGTCAATCGTTATTTTCACATTTCTATTTGAAGGAATCGGTGCTTTTCTCCTATCTCTCTATTTTATTTTCTCCACAGGATATTCTCCGGGGAAGGCAATTTATCACGCGATGTTCCACTCCATCAGTGCATTTTGCAACGCTGGTTTTTCTCTCTATCCTGATAGTTTCTCCAGATTTGAAAGTAGTCTTTTTTTCAATTTAGTAATTACAGGATTAATTATCATAGGCGGAATAGGCTTTGTTGTTATCCTTGAACTCTACTACAAAATAAAAGGGGAGGTAATAAGCCTGAGTCTTCATACTAAGATGGTTTTAATTGTTACATCAATTCTCATCATAGGAGGAACCCTTACTATCTATTTCTTAGAAAATGATTTTTACTTTGCATCTCATCATCTCACAACAGGAGAAAAAATTCTTGGTTCATATTTTCAGGTAGTAACTGCAAGAACCGCTGGTTTCAACACAATAAACATCGGCGCACTTTCCAGAGGTACTCTATTTTTCCTGATTATTCTCATGTTTATTGGTGCATCCCCGGGATCCACAGGTGGAGGAATCAAAACCACAACTGCTGGTGTCCTTTTTGCAATATTTGTCAACAGATTAAAGGGTAAAAGTAATATCACTATTATGCATCGTACAATTGGACAGGAAACAGTTTCAAGAGCCATTGCAATCTCAATCAGCTCAATGATCCTGATAGTTCTTGCCCTGGTTGCCCTCACATTTGCCTATCAGCTACATCCCTTTTTCAGGGGGAGTGACCCTTTTCTTCAGCTTCTCTTTGAAGCAACATCAGCCTTTGGAACAGTTGGACTATCAACAGGAATAACCTCCTCCCTTGACACTTTTTCCAAAATTGTGCTAATTCTCCTTATGTTCACAGGAAGAGTAGGGCCGCTTGCCCTTGCATTTGCGATAGGAGGCGAGCAAAAAGAAGATAAGATAAAATATTCAGAAGAAAATGTTATGGTGGGTTAAAAATGAAAAAGAGATTAAAAATAGCAGTAATAGGTCTCGGTAGCTTCGGCTCAGAGGTTGTTAAGACCTTATTCTCCCTGGGTCATGAAGTTTTAGCCATAGACCACAGGCAGGATCTTGTTCAGACAATCCAGCCTTACTCCACAATAGCTGTGAGACTGGATGCAACAGATAAAGAAGCTCTGGAAGAGGCAGGTCTGGGTAACATGGATGTATGTATAGTAAGTACTGGTGAATCCATGGAAACAAGCATCCTTGCCACTTTATACGCAAAGGAATTGGGGGTTCCCAGAGTTATCGTGAAAGTTATAAACGAGACTCATGAAGCAATAATGAAAAAAATAGGAGCAGACGAAATTATCAATCCTGAGAGGGACATGGCAGTAAGAGTTGCCAACAAGGTAGCTTCAAAGAATGTCTTTGATATTTCCCACTTTGAAGGGGGATTCAGTTTCCTTGAAATAAAAGCCCCGGAGGAATTTGCAGGTATGACCCTTTTAGAAAGCAAGATAAGAAACAAATATGGTGTGTTTGTGATAGCCATTAAAAAACCTTTGGAAGAGAGTCCCCTGATTATTCCCCCTCCAGAAACGATGATAGAGGAAGGTGATAATCTGATTCTCATTGGCTCAAAGGAGAATATTATCAAATTTCAGGAAAAATTTTCATGAAAATAATAAAAGAATTAAGAGAGCTCCAAAATTACCCTTCCCCGAGGGTGATGACTATTGGAAACTTTGATGGTGTTCACCTTGGCCATCAAATCCTTATTTCTAAAACAGTCAAAGAAGCAAAAGAATTAAACCTTCCTTCAATGGTGGTAACATTCTGCCCACACCCAAGAAAAGTCTTTGCAAGAAACGGAATAAAACTCCTAAGTACC
>JALTID010000249.1 GCA_027004335.1 bacterium | reverse complement strand
ATCCTCTTCATCGTAAGAAGAATAGAGATATGGTGTATAAGCCTCAAACTCAGCGGCACAGGTGTCAACTCTCTTGTAGACATTTATTAAGTTTATTTTTTCTCTGTGGTTCCTTATGCTATCTTCATCGGTGTTAAGGAGATACGCAAGTCTCCTATCAGAAAACCCCATCCTTTTGGCATCAATCAGATACTCTTTAAGCTCACCGGGATTTTTCTCCTGCCATTTTTCAAAGTTTCCATACTCTTCTTTTTTCTCTATAAGCTCCTTTTCATAATCAATTATCTCTTTGATATTGTTTAAAAACCAGGGATCAATTTTTGTGAATTCATATATTTTTTCTGTACTTATCCCTTCCCTGTATGCATCTCCAATATACCAGAGTCTTTTGCTGTTGGGGATTTTTAGTTTTTCCACTATTTCCTCATAACCTAATTTTTCTTCAATGGCTTCTCTCAGTGATTCCATAGATGGTTGAATTCCTACAATCGATTCAAAACCATACTTGTCTATCTCAAGGGATCTTATTGCCTTCTGTAAAGTTTCCTTAAAAGTCCTCCCAATTGCCATTACCTCTCCCACCGATTTCATCTGTGTGGTGAGGTAATCAACTGTCTGGGGAAATTTTTCAAAGGTGAATCTTGGTATTTTTACAACAACATAGTCCAGAGTTGGTTCAAAACTCGCAGGAGTGTATCTGGTGATGTCATTGGGGATTTCATCCAGAGAATATCCTACTGCTAATTTTGTGGCAATTTTTGCAATGGGGAACCCCGTTGCTTTGGAAGCCAGAGCAGAGGATCTTGAAACACGGGGATTCATCTCAATTACAACCATTCTCCCATCATCAGGATTTATAGCAAACTGAATATTTGATCCCCCTGTGTCCACACCGATTTCCCTTATAATTTTTATAGCTGCATCCCTCATTATTTGATACTCTTTATCTGTGAGGGTCTGGGCTGGTGCCACTGTTATACTATCCCCTGTGTGAACTCCCATGGCATCAAAATTCTCTATTGAGCAGATTATCACCACATTGTCATTTTTGTCCCTCATCACCTCTAATTCAAATTCCTTCCAGCCTAAAACTGACTCCTCAATTAAGATTTCGCTTATTGGTGAAGAATCCAGCCCCCATTTTACAAATTCTTCATACTCTTCCATGTTATATGCAACATTCCCCCCATGTCCCCCCAGGGTAAATGCGGGTCTTATAATTGCTGGGAAGCCAACATATTTTATAACTTCCATGGCTCCATCAAAGTTTCTTGCAAGACCACTTTTTGGAACTTGAAGTCCTATCTTCTCCATGGATTTTTTAAATAATTCCCTATCTTCAGCCTTTTTAATTGATTCAAGATTTGCACCAATAAGCTCCACACCATACTTTTCTAAAACCCCCATCTCACCAAGAGCTACTGCAGTATTGAGGGCTGTCTGTCCTCCCAGAGTGGGAAGAATAGCATCGGGTCTTTCTTTCTCAACGATCTTTGCCAGAGTCTCCGGAGTTATTGGTTCTATATATGTTTTATCTGCAAATTCTGGATCTGTCATAATTGTGGCGGGATTGCTATTTACAAGGACAACCTCATACCCCTCTTCCTTCAACGCCTTACATGCCTGTGTCCCTGAATAATCAAACTCACATGCCTGACCAATAACAATGGGTCCAGAGCCAATAATGAGAATCTTTTTTATATCTGTGCGTTTTGGCATGACCCCGCTCCTTAGTTTTAGGAAAAATAATTTAATTTCTTTACCAGTTGAGTATCTCCGTATAAGTTATTTTCTTATTATCTGGTATAGCCTTTAAATGCTCAATTATTGCTTTTTTAACATGAACCAGATATTCTTTTTTAAATATAACAAATCCATTATCCAATCTTATAAAATTTTCATTGAAAACATTTATGGCATTTCGACACATTTCT
>JALTID010000248.1 GCA_027004335.1 bacterium | reverse complement strand
GATTGATTCAATCAGATATGAACTTCAGGGTACCACTATAAAATTTATAAAGGGAAATTTCGTAAATGAGGGGGTCCTGCATAGGGCAAGCCCTTCAAAGGCCTCAAGAATACTTATATTATCAGATACATCCCATGAGGGTAGCTATAGCAAGGCAGATGAAAGAACGATTCTTGCCTCCCTCAACTTAAAAGGACTGGCACCTGATGTACCCATCTACGCTGAGCTTCTTGAGCCTGAAAATGAAATTTTTCTCAGAAGAGCCCAGATTGATGAATTAATAATAAGAGGGAAAATAGAAAACAGTATATTAGGAATTGCTTCAATATCGCCTGGGGCGGCAAGATTTCTCAAAGAAGTACTTGATCCAGACACCCTCTACTTCATCTGGGAGATCCCTGTGCCAAAACCCCTCATAAGCAAGAAGGTAAAAGATGTAAGAGAATGGGTGAGAAAAGAAAACCTTGGAATTTTTCTGGGTATTGTTGAAGTTAAGGAGGGAATTTCACTTGAAAAGATACTTGGAGAGTCGGAGGGACTTATTGATCAGTTTATAAAAGAGCAATTTCAGGAAGCTGAAATTGCAATCGGAGGGAAAAAGGATTATGAAACTTTTATAAGTCCTGATGACGAAAGAGAAATTGCTAAAAACTCACATCTCCTCCTGATAAGTAGCAGGAAACCTCAAGTTGGGGAAGAAGAAATATGAACTTAGAAAATATTCTCCTTTTTAAGGGGCTGGGGAAAAAACAAATTGAAAAGATGCTTTCTGTTGCAACTACAAAGGAGATCCCTGCTGGAGAAATCATTATCCAGGAAGGGGAAAGAGGTTCCTCCCTCTATATTCTTGAAAAGGGAACTGTGGATATTTTAAAAAGCATCATGCTTAAAATGGGCGATTACATTGTAAAGGATAAAATGAGAAAACTTGCCAGACTGGAAGCTGAGATGGGAGTTTTTTTTGGTGAGATGGCCTTCATCGGCGAGGATGAAAGAAGCGCCACAGTAAAAGCTGTAACTGATTGCACTCTATCAGTTATTCATAGAGAGGATTTTGAAAAATTAGCCGAGGGGGATTGCGAACTGGGGTATGTTGTGATTAAAAATATTGCGGAAACTCTTAGCCACAGGTTGAAACAGGCTAACGAAGATGTCGCCAAGCTGACAACTGCGTTGAGTCTTGCCCTTTCCAGGAAGCAGAAATGACCTGCAAAAGATTCCTCTCCTCACCTCAAGAGCATCTCCCCTTACACTTATCATAACCGGATATGTATTAATCCTTCTAAGGATACTGTTCCTTCCACCATCACCAGGGATATATCTTCTCAGCTCAACATCCATCATTTCCTCAGATATTATTAATTTACTTTGATCTCTTTCCAAAACATATAATCCTCCCCCAATTTGAATTATCACAAAAAGATATATCACCCACCTCCATCCTTTCCTGTATTTATAGAAAGAGACTCCAATTAAAGAGAGAAGTGCAACGATGAAGTTGAAAGGGAGATTAAAGTAGAGAGCAGGGATTCTGTTTCCAAATTTGAAAAAAAGATCCAAAATGATTTTTAAAATTCTGCTCCAGATGGGCAGCCATTGCTCATTTAAGATCCCCGCTATCTGACTGCTCACCATTAGAGGAAATACTACAAATCCAAAGAAGGGAATAAAAACTATGTTAATAAGCGGTGAAAAAAGGGGAACTATCCCAAAAAGGAAAGAAGAAAAGGGAAAAGAAAGAAATGAAAGCCACAACTGCATCAATATGCCACTCTTTTTTACATTTTTTACAAGAGCCCTGGATAGATCTACAAAAAGAAGAATCAAACCATAACTCAAAAAAGAGAGCTGAAAGGAAATAGAAAAGAGGGCAAAGGGATTAAGGAGAAGTATGAGGAATGCAGCGAAGTCAAAAATATATTTTGAAGTAACCTTT
>JALTID010000247.1 GCA_027004335.1 bacterium | reverse complement strand
AAGTGGGCATAATATTCCATTTCAAGTGGATTATGAGTTTTTATCTCTCAGGTGAAAAAAGATTTCCTCTTAAGTTTTTCGCAAGCAGAACAGAATCTTACTATTTTCTTTCCTTTTTTAACAAGATTAGAGGAGTCACTTTATTAAATATTGCGGGGAAAACTTTTTTATTTAAGAGAGGTTTTATAAATACAGGCAAAATTGCAACTTTTGCGGGAAATGAAGCAGGAAAAGGCCTTTTCCTTAAATTTTATTTTAATTTTAATAATATAAATAATGAAGGGTGTAGGTTTTTACCAGTTGGATATGAACTTACTTTCCATTCCCCCTTTATAAAGATCCCGGGAAAAGGGGTGGTTATCTGGAATTGCCGGTAATCCATTCTCTGGGATTAATTGGTTTTTCACCTTTTCTCAGTTCAAAATATAAGCTTGAATCTTTTTTATAATCTGCCACAACCCCAATAATCTGCCCTGTTATTATGTTATTGCCTTTTCTTACCAGGGTTACCCCTAACCTACCGTATACTGAGAAGAAATTACCTGGATGGGAGATTATTACCACATAATCATAGCCTTTAACAGGTCCAGCAAATATAACTTTTCCCGTATAAATGGCTTTTACTGGAGTTAGAGGTGGGGTTTTTATAACAATACCTGGTGAAAATAATTTTACTCCGCTTCTACTATCGTAATATTCTCCATATGGAGTAATTATTTTACCGGCAGCGGGAAATTCAAGTTTGCCTTTAATTTGTTGAATAGGTGCTTCTTCCTCATATGTAACATTAATACTTCCGATATTTTTCCTCTTGTAAGCAAGGTATTTTTTTAACTCCTTTTGATTAGAAACTATTTTCTTGATGACATTGATTTTTTTTCTTCTTTTTTCCTCTACATTTGAAATAATTTCCCGTGTCAGTTTTGAGAGCTTTTTCAGCGAGTTTAAATTCTTCTGTAGAGTTTGCTCTGTATCGGTAAATTCTCCCTCTATTTTGGATAATTTTTCCAATTTTTGGATGAGGAGGTATTCAATTTCTTTTTCAATATAGAATTGTTCTTTTATTCTTGGGGAAAGAATTGTGAAAATCACCGGAAGAGGTTGATCAAACTGAAAATTAACTCCTGAAAAGCAGGAAACTTCCTTCAGAATTTGTTCTTTTTCTTTTGTAAGGACTGCTTCTTTTTCCCTCAGAGTTTTTATCTCCTTTTCTACTTTACTTTTCTGGTTATTTAGATTCTGCATTTTTAGAAGAAGGTGGTAATATTTCTCCTCAATGGAGAGATATTCCTGAAAAGGGTCTCCCTGAAACTGGACCAATGCAAAAAATATTATCAAAAGTGCCTTCAGGATGCCTCCTCCATCCGTAAAAGAAAAATTGTTCCTAAAAAACTTCCAGCAATTCCCAACAATATCCCGGAACTTATGGAAATGATGTCGTATTCTATTCCGTTCAGAAGAACAAGAAGTGGAGGATAGTATCTTTTGAGCAAAAATTCTGTGGCAAGGAACATGAGAATTGCGATTATGCTACTGGTGATCCCAGTAAAGATACCTTCAAAATAGAGGGGTATATTGATAAATGTTCTATTTGCGCCTAACATCTGAAGTGTTTTTATCTCTTCAATATGAGATATGAAAGAAAGGTGAAGGGTGAGGATTATTATCAGTATTGTTCCGAACAAAAGAGAGATGCTGAGGAAGATGAAGAAGTTTCTTACAACTGATAACACTCTTCTGAATTCTTTCTCTCCTGGTGGAGTAGAGGTAACCCTGATGATAAATGCTTTGAGATCAGAGGGAAAATTGAGTTTTAATGGCATAGACGAGTAAGCTATTATTGTATATGGTAGAATCTTCTCAATTTCCTCTGATTTAATGGAGAGTTTCTTTAATTTTTCCACTGGCGAGAGGATTTTTAATTTTATATTATTTTCAGAAGATCTGAGGAAATTCTGGATCCTTGTAAAGTCGCTATGAGGGGTTTTGTTTGATACTGTTATGAAAACCCTGTAATAATGTTTGCTTTTGTAAGCCTCTTTTAGAAAAAGTACTGAAAATACGAGTAAATATAGCGATATTCCTCCTACCAGAGTGGATAAGAATATCCTCCAGATATCCCGGAATATGTATGAGTAAAAGGTGTTAATCCAGTATCTTAGTCTGCTCATTGATCAATTGTCCGTTTTCAAGGTGAATATTCCTTCCAGGGAATAATTTCATTATATCTTTGTTATGAGTTGCAAGAAGGATTGTTACACCCTTGAGATTGATTTCTTTCAGAAGGTAGAGTATTTCAATTGACATTTCTTCATCTAAATTCCCGGTAGGTTCATCAGCAAGGAGCAGGAATGGATCGTTGGCAATAGCTCTTGCGATAGCTGCCCTCTGTTGCTCCCCTCCAGAGAGTTCATCAGGGTATGACCATCGTTTGGAGTAGAGTCCCACAAAATTTAAAAGATAGTTAATTTTTTTTCTTATTTTCTCAGTATCCATTCCTCTTATGAGTAGAGGTATGGCGATGTTCTCATAGACAGTTCTATTTTTGAGTAGTCTGAAGTTTTGAAAAACTATTCCAAGCTCCCTCCTGAACTTTGGATAATGATCAGGTTTTATTCGAGTGAGGTCCTTTCCGAGTACAAAGACCTTTCCGCTTGTTGGCCTGGTACTGAGATAGATGATTGATAGGAGAGTAGTTTTTCCTGCCCCACTGGGACCAGTTATATAAACAAATTCCCCTTTTTCAACCTTGAAAGTTATATCTTTTAGTGCATAGATACCTGGTGGATATTTTTTATCAACATGGTATAGCTCTATCATTCATTTAAAAATCTTTTAACTTCCCGGGCGATTGATTCTGAATCAAGTCCGAAATACTTGACTAATTCTTCTGCTTTTCCAGAAATACCAAATTCATCCTTTATTCCTATAATTTTTAGCTTCGCAGGTAAACTCTGACAAAGTACTTCTGCTACTGCACTTCCAAGTCCTCCATAGATACTGTGTTCTTCTACCGTTACAATTCTGCCTGTACTTTCTGCTTCTTCAACTATAATTTCCTTATCAATTGGCTTAATTGAAGACATGTTAACTACAGAAGCTGAAATTCCTTCTCTTTTCAATAGCTCTGCTGCTCTTAGAGATTCATAAACCTCAATGCCTGTGGCTATAATTGAAACATCTTTTCCTTCCCGAACCCTGTGAGCTTTTCCTGGTTCAAATTTGTAGTTATCGTCAAAGATAATCGGAACCTTGCTTCTTCCAGTTCTAACATAGCATGGTCCTTCAATTTCCACTACTTTTTCAATAACTTTTCTGGTTTCTGTTGCATCAGCAGGAACAAAAACATGCATATTTGGGATCACCCTCATAAGAGTGATATCTTCCACTGCCTGATGAGAACCACCATCTTCACCGACAGTTATTCCTGCGTGGCTTGCCACAATTTTTACATTTATATTTGAATAGGCGATTGATTGCCTTATGGGTTCCCATGCTCTACCGGTTGCGAAAATGGCAAATGTGCTTGCAAAAGGGATAAAACCTGTAATGGCAAAACCTGCCGCAGCAACCATGAGATTCTGTTCTGCAATTCCCATATTGAAAAATCTGTCAGGAAATTCTTTTGCAAATTTTGCTGTTCTGGTTGAGCCAGAGAGGTCAGCGTCAAGTACAACTATTCTTGGATCTTTTTTGCCTAACTCTACAAGAGCTTCACCATAGGCATCCCTTGTAGCTTTTTTATCCATTTAGCAGATCCTCTTCCTGTTTTTGAAGTTCCTGCATAGCGATTTCAAATTCTTCATCATTTGGGGCAACACCATGGTATTTAGCTTTATTTTCAAAAATTGATACACCTTTTCCCTTCACCGTATGGGCAATTATGAAGGTAGGTTTCCCCTTTGTGGTCCTGGCAAGAGTTAAGGCTGAGATTATAGAGGAAAAATCATGCCCATCTATGGTAATTATATTCCAGCCAAAGGCTTTTAATTTATCTTCAACAGGATAGATGGACATTATGTCACTCACCTTCCCGTCTATCTGTAAATTGTTGTTGTCTAATATGGCACAGAGATTATCAAGTTTGTAGTGTCCAGAAGCCATTATTGCTTCCCAGACCATTCCCTCCTGCATTTCGCCGTCGCCTAAAATAACATAGACCATGGCTGAATTTTGTTTGAGCTTTAAAGCAAGTGCAACTCCACTACCTATTCCCAATCCCTGCCCCAGAGAACCTGTGGAGATTTCTACCCCGGGAGTTTTATTAGAATCAGGATGTCCCTGAAGAGGTGCCCCAAGTTTTCTTAATCTCCATAATTCTTCTTCTTGAAAGTACCCTATCTCAGCAAGAACTGCGTAGAGAGCAGGTGCTGCGTGTCCCTTACTAAGAATTAATCTGTCTCTATTTCCCCAATCTGGATTTTTGGGGTCATATTTCATCACCTTAAAGTAGAGTGCAACAAGAATCTCCACAATAGAAAGAGATCCACCTGTGTGGCCACTTTTGGCAAGATGAAGCATCTTTAAGATCTTTCTTCTAATGACGACGCTTTTTAACTTTAAGTTGAGAATTTCCTCTGAAGTGGGAGAGGAAAGAAGGAGATCACTTTTTTCCATAATTACCCTACTCCTTTATACTGTCCCCTAAATAATCCAGAATTACATTATCAACACTTTCACCTTCCACAGTTTCATCCCCTATGGTTTTTTCTTCTTCTTCTTCCTGTTTCGGTTTCTCCGGATCAAATTTTCCATTTTTCAGGTCCCGGAGCATTTCAGAATGTTGTTCTTCCATAAGTTCCCTGATGATTTCCTCAATCCCCTCTTCTTTGGCTATTTCTGAGTAATCTGTTTTTTTTGTAGCAATAATATTACCCCCTAAAAAAAGGTGCGTAATAATTACGGGTCTTCTGGGACCACTATCTTCCGTCTGGATGTGATACATTTTACCTCTGTATACTATATTATGATTAAATCCTGGTAACATTTCTTTCACCTCCTATAATATTTTATCATAGACTTATTAATATTCAAGACGTGGGGTTGACAGAAGATAAAAAATTGCTATATAATTAACAAGTATAAGAGATAATATGTTAAGGTGGGAAGGAGTTAGTAAAAACAAGGAGGTAAGCAATGAAAAGGAGAAGATTTTTTTATCGTATCCGTGGGGCCCCTTTATTAAATGGGACCAAATTTTTTCAAAAAAGTTTAACTTCAAAAAGGGAGGTAGGTTATGAAAAGTAGCTTGAAAACTTTATTAATTACCTTGCTTGTTATGCCTTTTATAGCAAGCTCGCTTTCTGCGTATAAGAGTATAGGTCAAATGTTCAACAACATTACCAGGTCAGATCTCATCGACCTGTACGATTTTCCTGTAGTTGTTACGGGCCCTATAGCCGGTTCTCAATGGGACTATTCGGCCACATATGATTCCAAATATTATGGAGAATTTCCACAGCAGTATGTCTTGGCTCTAAGATTAACAGGGTCGCCAAATGCCTCCGAAGCCCCAAGAGATACATTTATGGGATTTGTTCAGGCTGTAGTTAATTCTCTGTTGATGAGTGGCCAGGGAGGAGATTATGGGACTATTCCTTACTTCAGGAACTATCTTGATTTAACCATCAAGAGGTTTACTGATGCTGATACTTCCACTGAAGTAGATTTTGATACAGCCACATTTAGGCATGTGGATGCAGATTATAATCATGATGGTATTAAAAATGGATGGGAACCCAAACCCATTATTAGGGGCTGTTCAAATGTTCCACTGGTAGGTGAGGTATGTCTGAATATGTATTTGTATGATATAGATAACGGAAATCCCAATGGTCTTGTATTTAATTACGACCCTAACCACTCAACTTTTCAGTTTTATCCAAATGAGGTAAGTGATAGGGAGCTTTCTGGAATACCATCTTCATCAATGGGCTTTTCTTCAGATAATCCCAGGTCAGATGATGATGTTCTTTCTATATCTTTAACACTCAGTGATTTTACGCTGGATGTTTTGTTTGAGCCTCCGCATTATGATCAATTATCAACTACAGAGACGGTGAAGGATTGGGAAGATGATCTGGTAGATGATCCAGCTACGGATCTGAGCAATTATCTCAAAGCAACTGGTAAACTTGTTATTCCAACATTTAAGCTCTCTCTTGATTTAAAAATTCTTTCTACATTTAATGATGAGGTATATCCGAGAGTGGTCGCTATTGGATTCTCCTTAGAGGATTTGGAACTTGATACTGAGATTCAATTAGTATTAAATGGTGGACCTTACTGTAAATCAAGTAACCCTGGCGAAGATGGATTAGGGGTATGGGCATATGTAAGAGCTGATGGAACAGTTAATTATAATCCTCCCACAGATAATAAATATAATTGTGATCCTCAATCATCAGCTACGATAAAAGATAACGGAGGTCCTACAGATAGTGAGGAAGATGATTCAACTTATGCTGTTTCTACGAGACTTACAGAGGTTATTCCCTTCATAGAAGCTCAAATTAGAGCATATTTGAAGAATACTTTCTATAGCAAGGAAAGGCCCGCCCCAGGCTATTATTTCGGGCCCACAGGGGTTGTGGATATTTCATCAATGCTTGCCGGAATGACTTTTGATGATCCGCTAAGATCAGGTACAGATACTCTCCAGTTAGAACTTAGTTTGACCAGTGATGTTGATCTTGATGGTCAAGGGGAATTCTGGGCTGATCAATGGGGTGTTGTTATGCCTTTTAATGTAGGTATTGAATCTCTGTGGTACTATGGATCTTTAACCAACAATACGGCTAGTGCTGTGACAAGCTGTGTGTGGAGTGAGGCATCATTTACAGGGTACCAAGATGGATGGCTTGGGAATAGCAAGGATGATGATCCATACCTTGTTCCTCCTCTTAATCTTAGGTATTATTATAGTAATTCCTCTACTGATGCATTTAGTGGAGTCCTTAATGGTTGGCAGATGCCATATCCTGTTAAAGACTGGGTTATTACGCCGGGTCAAGATCCAATGATGGTAGCAGGGACTTATAAAATAATTGATAATTACCCTCCGTTTTATGTATCACCATTCACTTATTCAATTGGCCTGGCTTTACATCAAAATTTGCTCAGTATGCTAATATATGATTTAGCGGTAAAAGGAGTACTTTGTATAGATCTTGATGGAAATGATCCAAATAATCCTCTTGGAAATCTGAGTATTCCATTGCTTGGTAGTAGTAAGCTGCTAAATACTGAAACATTTAAGATGATATTTCCTGCTCTTGAGAAGGCATTTCCAGATAGTGTCATGAGAATCAGGATATTACCTCTATTTAAAAATTCTCCTGTGCCACCGGATACAGCAAGTAGTTTTCCTAATGGAGTTACCGCTGGTTACTGGGGTGGTTATGAGTTTGCCCCAGCAATTCCACCTGATGTAAAAGTACCCTTTGCAATTATGGGTGGTCCAGTAATTCAGGCTATGGCTTTTGATAATTTGCCTCATAAAGGAATTGCTCCTGATTTCAGTATAGTGATTCCCCATCTGGTTGTTGAGTTCTATGTGTATGATTCCAATGCGGGGAATATTCTCAGGAGAGCATTTGCTATTGATCTTGAAATCGTATTAGGTCTAAATATTGATATCCTAAGACCTGACATGACACCATTACCAATGACTACCGTTACAGAAAATGGGAATGGTGGTACTGTAAGTGGTCTTCAAAATCCCTATGTATATAAAGGTACTCCATTTCCTATTGGGTGCCTTGGCTTTGGTGATAATCAATATCCATGTGAGTTTACGGCATATACTTTGAGAATATTGAGAATAGCAGGTCTCGCCAAACCTAGAATTAATGCAGTTATTGAATATGAGGAAATGAGTTCTGCGCTTACTACTGCTAATGCTTTTGACAGTACAAAAGTATATGGAGGAGCACTCACTAATCTTTTTCAGTTGCTGCTTTCTTCTAATCTTAGTGGTTGGGCTGAAGTTGGAATTGATTTTGGTGCTCTTACGGGGTTACCGATAGCTCTTGGTGCACCATATATTGGTCCAAGTTTTGTTACTAGTGGGACAGGTAATGGAAGTGATGGTAATATCAGTGATGTTGATCAAAATGGATTTGGTGATTATTTTGAAGCTGGTATAGGGCTTTATTTGCAGGTAACTGAACCAGTGTTGGCAAGGTTCCTTCTTACTCAGATAGATCCTCTTATTACTGGTAAGGGGCATAGTTCATTAAGCAATCTTGTAGGTGGTGGTGGCCTTAGCCCATCAACGACTGTGAATAGCTATATACCTGCGGATGGGTTTCCGCCGGAGACTATACTTGAAAAACCTGAGAGGATTGGCGTTCAGACAGTATTTAAAGTAACTGCATATGATCCTGACAGCCAGGGGGAACCGATTCTCTTTAGTTACAGACTTGATGGGGGATTGTGGACACCGTACCTTCCATTAAAGGAGATTAAGCTGAATGGACTGTGGGAAGGGAAACATGTGTTAGAGGTCAAGGCTATGGATATGGAAGGTCATCGTGAGGGGACACCAGTTAAATATGAGTTTATGGTAGATACACAGGCACCTACAGTACATATAATTGGTAAGACCCTTACAGATGATTCTCCAGTATTCTATGTGAATGCTAACGACTACATCACGCCTGCAGAGAACATCAGGATCTCCTACAGTGTGGATGGTTCCAAGTGGACCCCATTCACCTATGATAAAGAGATTGAGCTTTCCGGGCTTTCTGTTGGAAAACATATACTTGCTGTGAAGGCTGTGGATGAAGCTGGTAATGTCGCAGAGGTGACTCAGGGCTTTGTGGTTGAAGATTCTGGCTTTGGATGTGTTATGACAAGTGGAAGTGGTTCTCTTGCTAATTTCCTGATCCTTCTTATTCTGCCCGGGCTGTTTCTCCTTGTTCTTCGAAAAAAGGAGGGTATGTAAATAGAAAAGAGGAGGCATTTGCCTCCTCTTTTTTGTATCTTGTATGCTTATTTATTTTAAAAATCCAGGAGGATTCAGGTGAGGAAGGTTGGTTATGTTTTATTAGTGATTTTTTTTAGTTATCTTGTTTCATGTGGTAGAACAGGTTTAGAGCCCGTTGGGCGAGGGATCAAAACTGAGAGTTTAGTAGTTGACAACACTGCTGATGTTGGTCAATACAATAGTCTTAAAATTGGGAGTGATGGGGTACCGCAGGTAAGTTATTATGATTTTCAGGATGGTGACCTTCGTTATGCAAAACTTAACCTCGCTACTGGCAGATGGGATGTAAGTACATTAGATAGTGTTGGTGATGTGGGGATGTATTCTTCTATGGACCTTGATTCTTTTAATAATCCTCATATCGCATATTATGATGCTAGTAATGATCAATTAAAATATATCTATTACAGCAGTAGACATAATGCATGGATTGATCCTGTGGTTATTTTCAAAGACCATGGAGGTTTGGCTGCTTCGCTTGTGATAGATGCTAATGATCTTGCTCATGTGGCTTTTGTTGATAGTGTAGGTCATGATCTCTACTATATGTCACAGAGTCCTGATGGTACTTTTTCGGATTCTAGTAGGTTTGAAGTTGACGATGGAACTCTTGTTTGGGGAACTGGTGGTGTTATTGGGGGTAAGTCTGTACATTTAGGCTTAACACCGAAGACACAGAGACCTGTAATCGTTTACTATAATGCCTCATTTGGGTCTTTAATGTATGCAATTTATAATCCTGATGATCCGCGTGCAATAAGGAATAGTTATTCTGGAGCAGGTATCGGTTGGGTTATTCAAATTGTTGATGGTAAGCTTACGAAAAATAGGGACGATGTTGGAGTCTGGAATTCCCTTTTTATCTCTGGTGAAAATGATTATCATGTTTGCTATTATGATTCACTCCATGGTGATCTTAAGTATGCCCACTTTGATGGGGATCGGTGGACAATTGAGGTTGTGGATTATATTGGTGTTGTTGGGGAATCGTGCAGTATTACTCTTGATCATCGTCATGTTCCGGTTATAAGCTATTATGATAATACTAATAATGATCTCAAAATTGCTTATAGAGGCTATGGTAGATGGACAACTTTTAGAGTTGATACTGCGGGGATTGTTGGAACCTTTAGTAGCATAGCTACTTTCCCTCATTCAAGAGTAGGAGTTGCCTATCATGATTGGACTATGAAAGCTCTGAAGTTTATGGTGATATTTGCATTTTAATTAGAAATTGAAGCTTAATGCTGCAAAGAATAAATTACCTGAAAAATTAAATCCCTTCTGGGGATATTTGATCGTGAAATTTCTGTAACCTCCTATCAGATATGTGTGAAAGATGCCATAGTCAATCTTCATTTCTGCTGCTGCTGTCGGCTCAAGAAGGTCCAAGAGGAATTTTATCCCTCCTCCATAAAAATAACCTTTTTTTGCACCTGTCGTGGATCCCCTGTTTTCTTTCTTTTCCTGAAAGATCCAGTAAGTACCCCCTCCTTCAACAAATGGGACCAGAGGTTGTTTTCTCAAATAATTGAGTTCATACCCTGCAAGAATATTTATGGGAATTGAGTAGAGATAAAGTCTTTCTCCTGATGGGACATATTCCCCCAGATCATTCTGAATAAGAGAGTGCCCACGGTCCATTGCAAAACCTGCTTCCCCACCGATGTAAAGTGAACCATGTTTTTTTATTATCTGATAGTCATAGTGGAGAAAAGTTAAGTATGTTCCTGACTTCCCATAAATATCATCGTAGGTGTATTTTTCTCCCGTGGTAGCATTTTTGATAATATTTGTTTTCATATTGGGTTTGTATGGAGCTGTAAGAATTGAGAAATCCCCACCAAATGTTGAGTATGAGAAGGAAAGTAGTGTGGTAATGAAAATTAGTTTTTTTAGCAACTTACTCCTCCTTCAGGAATAGAGAATATAGAGCTATCCCGGCGGTTAGAAGCAAAGATGGATAGAATGTGAAAAGAGTTACAATGGAAACGAGAAAACTCAGTGGGATCAGCAAAATTAAAACAGTAATCCTCAGTAAGGGACTTTTTGCAATGAAATGAGCATATGGTGGACTGTACCGATAGTAAAATTTAATAAGTTTAAGTCCTCCGGGGAATTTTTTGAGAATAAAGTCTCTGAAAAGTCTAAATGAGATCACAAACGGATTATCTAAATTTCCAAAAGCAGCAGTGGCTATGAAACAACCACCTTCTTCTCCTGTTAAATCTGAGAGAGTATATGTGGTTCTGGGAGTCACCGTTGTTTCTGCTGAATATCCAGAGTAATTATCAGCACGGTCTTTAGCCCTTAATACGAAATGGTAGGTTGTGTTATTTTTAAGGTGATCTACAATATATGTATTGATATTCCCTGGTGTTTTTAGCGTCGTAATATTGTTATTTTCTTTGCTTAGCCTTGAGACAATACCGGGCGAGCTGGAGTAATATATAAAGTAGTTTTCAATATCATTATCTTCAGGGGGTGGGGCGTCCCACGCCAGTTTTACAGAGGAGTCACCTGGAATGCCCCTGAGTCCGGTAGGAGTGTGTGGTGGGGTTCCATCAACTGTGATGGTAAACTGTGCTGAGTAGGTGGTTCCTGCTGATAGGGTAATGGTGAATGGGTATGTTCCATCAGGAAGATCAAGAATGCTTTTTTCTCCTGTGGAGGTTGTGATAGAGTTGGAGGTTATATAAAATTTAACTGTATCTCCACTGTTGCAGGATATATCCTTGAGAGCTGTTTTTTCTCCGTTGTAGTTGTATTGCAGAGTATATTTTCCTGAAGCAGGAGAGTTCCAGAAAACTTCTGCCTTGCCTGATGGGTTGTCTGGATGGATATTTATTACCAGATCGTCTGGGTAAATGTGGGTAAATTGTATCCCATTAGCTATGAGCGGCGAGGCAATGAAAAATAAAAGGAAAAGGGGGAGTATCCCCCTTTTCCAGTCCTTACAGATACTTCTCAATGAGAATTTCAGCAATTTGAATTGCATTTAATGCAGCTCCTTTGCGGATATTATCTGCAACTACCCACATATTTATGCCGTTGGGTGTGGAGAAATCTTCTCTTATCCTTCCCACAAAAACCTCATCTTTGCCTGCGGCATTTATAGCCAGTGGATACACATTGTTTTTGGGGTCATCTTCTACAACAACTCCAGGGAAATTGCTCAGCAATTTTCTCACCTCATCCGGGGTCAATTTTTCCTCAGTTTCAATATTGACAGCTTCTGAATGGCCATAAAACACAGGAACTCTCACGCATGTGGCTGTGACCTGGATGGAATCATCATGCATAATTTTTTTTGTTTCATTAACCATCTTCCACTCTTCTTTAGTGTAGCCATCATCAAAGAAAACATCAATATGGGGCAGGGCATTAAAGGCAATCTGGTGAGCAAATACTTTAGCCTCTGTGGGTCCCTTCCCATTAAGAATACTCACAGTCTGCTCAAAAAGTTCATCCATAGCTTTTTTCCCAGCTCCAGATGTAGCCTGATAGGTGGCTACCACGATCCTCTTGATCTTAGCTTTATCATGAATGGGTTTAAGTGGCACAACCATCTGAATAGTAGAACAGTTCGGGTTTGCAATTATGTTTCGATTTTTATAAAGAGCAACATCTTCGGGGTTTACCTCTGGGACCACCAGAGGAATATCTGGTTCCATTCTCCATGCGCTGGAATTATCAATCACCACAGCTCCTGCTTCAGCGGCATAAGGTGCAAATTTCTTGCTTGTACCACCACCAGCTGAGAAAAGTGCAATTTCCATATCTTTGAAGGAATCTTTTTTGAGTTCCTCAACCATCACATCTTTACCTTTCCATTCCAGGTAGGTACCAGCTGATCTGCTTGAAGCAAGAAATTTGATATTTTTTACAGGAAAATTTCTTTCCTGTAATATGCTTATAAATTCTCTTCCTACTGCTCCAGTTGCACCAACAACTGCGACATTGTAGCCTTCCTTTTTCATTTTCTACTCCTCTCTTTTAGTTGTTTTTGAGTATTTCAGCTGTTTTTTCAGCAATTATGTCGCCCATTTTTCCTGTGCCCACTTGGGTGGTACCCTGCGTAAAAATATCGGGGGTTCTGTAACCTTCTTCCAGAGTTTTTTCCACCGCTTTTTCTATAGCGTCAGCAATTTTTCCCTCTTTAAATGTGTATCTGTACATCATTGCCACAGAGAGAATGGTTGCTATAGGGTTGGCTTTATCCTGGCCGGCAATATCGGGGGCACTCCCGTGCGCCGGCTCATACATACCTCCTTTTTCACCAAGACTTGCGGAAGGTAACATTCCTATGGAGCCCGTTAGCATTGATGCCTCATCGCTGAGTACATCACCAAACATGTTGCATGTAACAATAACATCAAACTGTGCCGGATATCTTACTAATTGCATGGCGCAGTTATCCACATACATGTGATTTAATTCAACTTCTGGAAAATCTTTGTGCACTTCTACCACAACATCTCTCCAGAGTTCTGTTGCTTCTAAAACATTTGCCTTATCCACATTTGTTACTTTTTTTCTTCTCTGCGTGGCAATTTCAAAGGCTTTCCTTGCTATTCTTTCAATTTCATCTTCTGTATAGGCGAGGGTATTAACCCCTTTTCTTCTTCCATCTTCAAGGGTTGTAACACCTTTAGGCTGTGCAAAATAGAGGCCTCCCGTTAATTCTCTTACAACGATGAGGTCTATATCTTTTACCATTTCCGCCTTAAGGGTAGATGCATCAACAAGCTGTGGAAAAACCTTTGCAGGTCTCAAATTTGCAAAGAGTCCTAATTCTTTCCTGAGTGTCAGTAGAGCCCTCTCGGGCCTGATAGAATAGTCCAGTGGTTCCCACTTGGGTCCCCCTACAGCACCTAATAGCACAGCATCTGAGTTTATAGCAAGCTGTAGATTTTCGTCGGTAAGAGGTACTCCATATTTATCTATGGAGGCACCTCCAGCTAAACCTTCCCTGAGATTTAATTTTACATCTGTAATCTCATTTACCTTATAAATAACTTTCTTTGCCTGTTCCATAATCTCCACTCCGATACCATCCCCAGGAAAAACAGCAACCCTGTGTTCCATCATTCTTCTCCTAAGTTATACTTTCTCTTGATATACTCCATCAGCCCACCAGCTTCAAGAAGCTCTTCCATAAAAGGTGGGATTGGATTTGCTTTATATGTTATACCTGTTCTTGTATTGATAATTGTGCCTTTTTTAGTATCAATCTCAATAATATCTCCCTCTTCTGTACCCTCCACTGCTTCTGGAGCTTCTAAAATTGGGAGGCCTATGTTAAATGAATTTCTGTAGAAGATCCTTGCAAAACTTTTAGCAATTATTGCTGCAACCCCCGCAGCTTTAATTGAAATAGGGGCATGTTCCCTGCTTGAGCCTGAGCCGAAGTTTTTACCTGCGACAATGATGTCTCCCTCCTGCACCTTTTCTGGAAATTCCGGATCAGCATCTTCCATGCAGTGTTCTGCAAGTTTTTCAGGATCTGATGTATTTAGATACCTGGCAGGTATGATCCTATCTGTATCAATATCATCACCAAATTTCCATACTCTTCCCTTTATTATAGCCATCTCATTCTTCCCCCTGATAAACTTCGTCTGGATGAGTTATTCTGCCTGTTATAGCTGAAGCTGCTGCTACTGCTGGACTTGCAAGATAAACTTCGCTTTCTGGATGTCCCATTCTTCCCACAAAGTTTCTGTTGGTTGTAGCAAGAGCCTTCTCTCCCTTCGCAAGAACTCCCATATGTCCGCCAAGACAGGGTCCACAGGTTGGTGGGCCGATCACAGCACCTGCTTCAGCAAGGATTTCAATAATTCCCTCTTTCAAAGCCTGTCTATAAATTGTGGGTGTGGCAGGGATCACTATGAGCCTGAGATATTTTTTTCTTTTCTTTCCTTTTAGTATTTTTGCAGCAGTTCTGAGATCCTCTATCCTGCCGTTGGTGCAGGAGCCAATAAATACCTGATCCAGTTCAATGTTTGAAACTTCACTCACATTTTTAGTGTTTTCTGGCAGATGGGGTAGAGCCACCTGGGGCTGTATTTCACTCACATTTATATCTATTACCTCAGAGTATTTTGCGTCACTGTCGCTGTAGTAGAGTTTGTAACTCCTCTTAGCTCTGCTTTTGATGAAGTCCAGCGTGATGTCGTCTGGTGGTATTATTCCACTTTTTGCTCCCGCTTCCACAGCCATATTTGTCATGGTGAATCTATCTGACATAGGTAGTTGTTCAATTACAGGACCTCTAAGTTCCATTGCTTTGTAAAGTGCACCATCTACCCCGATTCTACCAATTGTGTAGAGGATTAGATCCTTACCGGAAACCCATTTGTTTCTTGTACCGTGATATACAAACTTTATTGTTTCAGGGACTCTTAACCAGATCTCACCTGTTGTCCATGTAGCAGCTAGATCAGTGCTTCCAACCCCGGTGGAAAATGCTCCCAGTGCTCCATATGTGCAGGTGTGACTGTCAGCACCAACGATGAGATCTCCAGGAAGTACAATTCCCTGTTCAGGAAGTAGAACATGCTCAATTCCAACCTCCCCCTGCTCAAAGTAATTTACGATATTCTGTTCAATGGCAAAATCTCTCAATATTTTTGCCTGAGTAGCTGAGAGAATATCCTTATTTGGGGTAAAATGATCAGGAACGAGAACTACTTTATTTACATCCCATACATTTTTGGCTCCTACCTCTCTGAATTTTCTTATAGCAATGGGGGCGGTAACATCGTTTCCAAGAGCTACATCTACTTTTACAGTGATGAGTCCTCCCGGTTCAACAGTTTTTCCCCCTGAGTGATCAGCAAGGATTTTTTCAGTAATAGTCATTCCCATTTCAGCTCTCCACTTTTACCGTTTATTTTTGAATTCTTTTATTTCTCTTTCCATTTCCCTCTGGATGTCTTTTTCTATGATTGCTCTTCTTTTATCGTATTTTTTCTTACCTTTTACGAGGGCTAATTCAACCTTTATCTTACCATTTTTGACATATACTTTCAAAGGGACAAGGGTCAGCCCTTTTGTTTTTAGTTTTCCCTGGAGGCGATCTATTTCCCGTCTGTGAAGGAGGAGTTTCCTTCTTCTGTATGGGTCCGTTCTGTCATAGGTGGCGTGTTCGTAAGGGGAAATATGGGAATTAAGCAGGAAAGCTTCTCCCTTATCAATTATTGCAAAGGAATCCCTTATATTTATATGCCCCTGTTTTGCCGATTTTACTTCGCTCCCTTTTAACTCAATTCCTGCCTCAATGGTTTCCAATATCTCGTAGTTGTAGCGAGCCTTTTTGTTAACTGTGAGCACTTTTATTTTACTCTGCTTTTCACTCATTTTTCTTCTCCAGAGATCTTCTCATCCACGGGTGAAACAATTCCCCCCGATATTATGTATGAAAATGCTTCATCTATGGTAAGATCAAGGGGGATCAGGTCTTCCTCTTTTGCTATTATTATAAATCCGCTGGTTGGGTTTGGGGATGTAGGGAGAAATATTGTTTTGAGGTTTTCATTTTTATTTTTTAGTAAAGTGTTTTCGTAGGAAGTTATAAAGCCTATGGCATAAATGCCTTTTCTGGGATACTCCACAGCAACAACTTTCAGAAGCTTGCTCCTATCTATCACACTTATATTTTTTGTGAATTTTTTTAAGCCACTGTAAATTCCCCTGATCCCCGGGATCTGGGAGAGGAGTTTTTCCCAGAAGTCAAGGACTTTTTTGCCAAAGTATTTATTTGAAAAGTAACCAATAATATAAATTATTATTAGAGCTAAAAGCAAACCCAATCCCGGTATTTGGGGGATTCCCTGTACAGGAATCAGGATTTTCAGGAGCTTGTTTGAAAATTTTATAAGCAGATAAAGGACATAGATGGTTCCTATAAAGGGTAAAAGAAGTATAAAGCCAGTAAGAAAGTTCTGTTTAAAATGTTGCCAGAATTTTGATCTTTCACTCATC
>JALTID010000246.1 GCA_027004335.1 bacterium | reverse complement strand
GAAACAATAAATTATTCAGAGAAGCGTGCGAAAAAATGGGTTATGAACATAGAGTCATCAGAAGAAACACAAAAGGGTGTCATGGTTCCAATAGATGTGTGCAGGGCTGCCCCTTTAAAGCAAAGCTGAGCCCTGATATAACTTTTATTCCATGGTCACTGGAGAAGAAAGCAAGATTATATTCAAATTGTAGAGTTAAAAGAGTGACCATTAAAAATGGTGTTGCCACAGGAGTTGAAGCAATTTTTAAGGATAAAAGAAAAAAAGAGATAAAACCCTTTAAAGGAACCTTTCATGCAAGAAAGGGAGTGGTTCTGGCAGCTGGTGCAGTGGATACACCATATATTTTAATGAAAAGCAAGGCTGGGGGTGATTCTAAGGTGCTCGGTAAGTTTTTCATGGCACATCCAGGGGTTGGGATCGGAGGAATCTTTGATAGAGAGATAAATATCTCTTTTGGACCTTCACAGGGATATGAATCACCTCAATTCAGAAAGTCCCATGGATTTAAAATGGAGACAATTGGGCTTCCCATAGAACTACTCTCAGCAAGGACTCCAGGCTTCGGCCCGGAATTTATAAGGAGAATAGAAAATTATAACTATGTTGCTGTGTGGGACAGCTATGTGAGATCAGAAGCTGTAGGTAAAATTGTACCAACCATCTTTGGACCGATCCCCAAATATGAACCTACAAGAAGGGATGCCGAAATTCTTATCTTTGCCACAAAAAAGATGGCTGAGATGATGTTTGAAGTGGGGGCAGAGATAGTGTTTCCAGGCATATACGGAGTTCCAGAAGAGATCACAAAGGATCAACTTAACCTGATTGATAGGGCAAAACCTGATCCAAGGAATTTTCTCCTATACGCATCACACCTATTTGGAGGTGCAAGAATTGGCAAGGATCCTGCAAGCAGCGTAATAGATGCAAAATTTCAGGTACACGGGATAAAAGGGTTGTTTGTAACTGATGCCAGTGCACTTCCTACAAATTTAGGGGTAAATCCTCAACATACGGTGATGGGAGTAGCAATGTTAGGTGCTGAGAGAATTGGCGAAAATGCAGGGAAGAGTTAACTGATCAAGCCCACAATTCCGGTATAGATTAGATATCCACCAAGACCGATCAGAATAAGACCGGTGATCTTTATTGAGTATTCAAATGCCCTGCCCTTTATGAATTCAGCAGATTTTGCACTTATAAAACTGAGGAAAATTTTTACAATTATCATTGCAATATAAAATAATCCGATAAAAGCAATTCCATTGTACACACTTTTTTCCACGCCTTTGAAGTAAATGGGACCTCCAATAGTCAACCAAAATATATAGGGACTGGGAGAGAGGAAATTGGTTATTATTCCTTTTTTTAATGAACCTGGGTTGGCTTCCTCTCTGGAAAAATTATCAATTCTGAAACTGAGATTTTTCCTTCCAAGCCAGAAAATCAGGTAAATTCCACCAGCAATTGCTATAAATGAGATTATCTCAGTGTTACTAATCTTTGACAGTAATAACAGGACTGATGGAACAATTACAATATCAGTAACAAGTGGTGCAAAACAGACAAAAATACCATTCTCAAAGCCGTAGAGCATACTTTCAGAAATGATAAGAGTGCTAAGAGGACCGGGAGAAAATCCCGCAGAAAAACCAAGACTCAAACCAAGTAAAATATATTCCCACAGCATAGCAATTACCTTTACAGTTGTTAATAATAACATAAAAGAGGGAGTCTGAAAATCACCTTTAATAGAAAATTAGGATGTTAAAAACTTAAAAATATAAGATAGTTTTACCATAAAAACCCAGATCTTAAAGATTTCTGTGATAAATATAACTTAAATTTTAGACCAATAGAACAATACGATATGAATGCAATAGAAGAAGGGCAAAGACTGTTATTTGATATAGTAAAGTTGATCCGAAGGAAAGAAGATGAGGAAAGCA
>JALTID010000245.1 GCA_027004335.1 bacterium | reverse complement strand
CATCAAGAGCACTCGATAAAGATAAAATTGCAAAAGAATTTGCAGTGAATGGATTGCCTGTTTCGACGGAAAATTCCGTCGCCTTGGGTGTAGAAAAGGCGTTAGCAACGAAACAGGATAATTCCGTGATTTGTATAACCGGTTCTCATTATATTGTTGGTGAAGCATGGCGTAAAATAAAACACTTGACAGATACGGATAATATGTTTAAATTACAAGCAAAATCTGATAAGAGGAGGAATCCATGGATAACAAAATTACTCTTCCAGAAAGTGAAATTCCCAAGCAATGGTACAATATTCTTGCTGATTTGCCAGTTCCGTTACCTCCCCCTCTCCATCCGGTTACAAAAAAACCAGTTGGCCCCGAAGATCTGTCTCCTATTTTCCCGATGTCGCTTATTGAACAGGAGGTGAGTACTCAAAGATGGATCGATATCCCTGAAGAGGTGAGGGAAATATTCAGATTGTGGAGACCCACCCCCCTTTACAGGGCCAAAAGGCTTGAAGAGTATCTCCAGACGCCTGCTCATATTTATTACAAATTTGAGGCAGCAAGTCCTCCTGGAAGCCATAAACCAAACACTGCTGTTACTCAGGCCTATTACAACAAAAAGGAAGGGGTAAAAAGGTTAACAACTGAGACCGGTGCAGGCCAGTGGGGTTCTGCTCTTGCTTTTGCAGGAAAGATGTTAGGGCTTGAAGTTATGGTCTATATGGTTAAAGTAAGCTATGAGCAGAAACCTTACAGAAGAGTGATGATAGAAACCTGGGGTGCCAATGTTTATCCGAGTCCCACCGATAAAACTGAATCAGGAAGAAAGATTCTTGCACAGGATCCGGATAATCCAGGTTCACTGGGAATAGC
Source organism: bacterium (assembly GCA_027004335.1). Taxonomy (GTDB): domain Bacteria; phylum JALSQH01; class JALSQH01; order JALSQH01; family JALSQH01; genus JALTID01. The sequence goes on along the minus strand of JALTID010000245.1, from coordinate 5,211 downwards.
CATCAGCGAGGCGGTGGAAGATGCTGTTAGCAGGGATGATACAAAGTACGCACTTGGCAGTGTCTTGAATCATGTTTTGATGCATCAGACTGTTGTTGGACTTGAAGCGAAAAAGCAGATGGAAATAGCTGGTGAATATCCCGATGTTGTTATAGCTCCATGTGGTGGAGGGAGTAACCTGGGTGGAATTTCATTTCCTTTTCTTGCTGATAAATTTGCGGGGAAGGAAGTGAGGGCAATTGCAGCAGAACCTTCTTCCTGTCCAACTCTTACCAAAGGGGTTTACACTTATGACTTCGGGGATGTGGCACAGATGACACCTCTAATTAAGATGTTTACCCTTGGTCATGATTTTATTCCTCCGGGAATCCATGCTGGTGGACTCAGATATCATGGTGATTCTCCCATAATCAGTTTACTTGTAAAGGAAGGTTTGATGGAAGCTGTTGCTCTTCATCAGATGAAGGTTTTTGAAGCAGCAATGATCTTTTCAAGAACTGAGGGATTTATTCCTGCTCCAGAGACCAATCATGCGATAGCAGTTGCTATTGATGAAGCATTGAAGGCGAAAGAAGAAGGTAAAAAAAGAGTTATTCTATTTAATTTCTCAGGGCATGGACTTCTTGATTTAGCTGCTTACGACGCATATCTTTCAGGTAAACTCGCTGATTACGAGTATCCAGAAGAGAAGGTTAAAGAAGCTCTTCAAAGAATTCCAAAAGTTGAGTAAGAAGAAGGGGGGTCCCCCCTTCTTCTTTTCTTGTGAGGGTAGTGATGGTTCCTATTGGCATTATTCCTCCCATGAGATGGTATATAAAAGAAAATGAGACATTCTTTGAATTTCATCTTTTAGCTGATGAAGACCAGGCGATTAAAGCCCTTGAAAGAAAATTTGTTGATGGAATTATCATTGACAGGAGACTTTATCTGGAAAGTTACCCTGGAGAATGGAAGGAATTAATCCTTATTGATGGTCTCACTTTAGTCAAGTTCCGGAGCGAAGCAGTCATAAGATATGAAGATCTTGAACATGTTAGGATCAACACTTATATTGAAGAAGAGGGTATTGAAAATGAAATAAAGGAACTCCTTCCCGATCCAGAGGTTGTTTTCTTTCACGGTGATATTAATAGAGCCTCCAGTTTTGCCCTTGCAAATGATGAACCTGTTTTGATTCGTTGGAGTGATATGCATCTCATGGAGGGTTTTAGGCTGCTAATCCCTGTTGATGAAAATCACAGGAGAATACAGAAGTTCAGAACCCCGGTTCTTTATTTTGATAATCTTACAGATGAAGAGGTTAAGATCCTGAGAAACATTGTGAGACTTCCCGATATCATGTAAGACTTCTCAAATGCCATAGATCGTGTTATAATATTTATTATCATGTATGATGCTGATATAAAAATAGCCAAAATAGAAGTACCTGCCCGCGTATCTGACTATTTTTATGAGAAGATCAAAAAAGGTGAAGTGACTATTGAGGAAATCTTAAGTGATACCCTTTATCTTGAAAAGAGAAGGGTAAAAGATGAAAAATTCAACCGGCGTGTAAAATCTGATATTGTTTTCCTTAAGAATTTAAATAGGATTCTCAATAGAGGAACGGAAGAAGAGAAGAAGGATATATTTGAGCAACTTGTAAGTAGATATGTAAATGAGATAACGGGACATTTTAGCAAGCCAGTTTATAAACTTGCCACTATCGTGTTACCCAGAGCAATTGGATTAATGCTGAATCCCCTCTCAATAAAGAAATTATTAGAGGAATTTCCCACTCTCCCCTCTGTGGAGAGTAATATTCATCTTTTGGGGGAATTAGAAACTTTAAAAGCATTATACCAGAAGGCAACAATTGTTATGGCTCCCACCCACCAGAGTAACCTGGATTCCCCCATAATAGGACTTGCCATCTATCTTATGGATTTTGCTCCTTTCCTCTATGGCGCCGGGCTCAATCTTTTTGAGAATCCAATTTTTAGTTTTTTTATGCACAACTTAGGAGCATATACAGTTGATAGAAAGAAGAAGAATGAAGTTTATCTTTATACATTGAAGACTTATGCCACTTTTGCTCTTGAAAGAGGATATAATATGCTCTTTTTCCCTGGGGGTACCAGAAGCAGAAGTGGTGCAGTGGAAAAGAAATTAAAAAGAGGACTGCTGGGAACTTCTCTAAAGGCTTATATTAACAATATCTTGATGGAGAAAGAAAAACCTGATATTTTCGTTGTTCCGTTAAATATGTCATATCAATTAGTTCTTGAAGCTGAAACACTTATTGATGATTTTCTCAGAGAAAGTGGAAAATCAAGGTATATCATTGAGGATGATGAGTCAAGTCAGGCAGAAAAGATCGCACTGTTTATTTCCAAGCTATTTTCTCTTGATTCGCAGATATATCTTAGAGTTGGGCGCCCCATAGATGTATTTGGTAATTATGTTGACGAAAATGGAATTTCCTATGATCCCAAGGGCAGAAGAGTGGACCGAATAGATTATATTATTGAGAAAGGGGAGGTTGTTCTTGATGACCAGCGTGACAAAGTTTATACTGATGAACTCTCCTCTACTATTTTGAAAGAGTTTAAAAGGAATAACATAATTCTTACAAACCATTTAACCTCATTTGCTGCCTTTGAGCTTTTCCTGAGATATCATGCAGATATGGATCTATACAAACTCGTTAAAATTGGAGTAACCTACAAAGGCATTCCTATTAAAGACTTAGCTTCTGTTGTGGAAAAAGTTAAGCAAAGGCTTGTTGAGTTGCATGAAAGGAACGAGATCTTTCTCAGTCCCGAGGTGCTTGAGAGTAATGCTCTTGATATTATAAATGATGCACTTAGGTATGGAAGCATATATCATAAAAAAGCTTTTCTCTATCGTGTTGGTGATAAGATTTATTCCGATGATCTTGCTGTTTTATTTTATTATCATAATAGGCTTGATGGATATGAACTGGAGAAATTAATATAAGATGATGGTAAAAAAGAGTGAGACAGTGGGAGTTATCGGCGGTGGAAGCTGGGGTACAACAATTTCCCAGCTTTTGGCGCGGAATAAACACAGGGTTATTGTCTGGACAAGGAATAAAGAGGTAATTAAGTCAATAAACAGTGAGCATATAAATAAGAGGTATTTCCCCGATTATAAGCTTTCTTCCTTTATAAAAGCTACCGATAGTATGGCAGAGGTGGCAGATAATTCCACGGTGATATTTGTCGTGGTACCCTCCAAGGTTTTTAGAGAAATTGTGGGGAGGCTGGGAAATTTTGTAACAGGAGAACATATTCTTATTTCTGCTACAAAAGGAGTTGAGGAAAAAACATACAGAACGATGTCTGCTATTCTTAAAGAAGAAACGCCTGTGAAGAAAGTAGGAGTTATTTCCGGTCCAAATATTGCTGAGGAAATAATGCAGGGTCATCCCTCAGCCACGATAGTGGCTTCCAGATTTGACAGGGTGATCACAAAGGTTAAGTCCCTGTTAAACCATCGGCTTTTCAATATCTACAGCAGTTATGATGTAATAGGGGTAGAGATAGCAGGTGCTTTTAAGAATGTGGTTGCAATTGCTTCTGGCATTGCTCATGGGATGAGTTTTGGTGTAAATACCTTTTCATACCTTATGACAGAAGGGCTACAGGAGATGAATCTCTTAGGAAAAGCGATGGGAGCAAAACCTGAGACTTTTATTACCCTTGCAGGAATTGGGGATCTGATAGCTACCTGCACCAGCCAGTACAGCAGAAATTTTCGTTTTGGCAAAGCTCTGGCAGAAGGATTGCGGGTAGATGAAGCCTTGGAAAAGATAAATCAAACTGTTGAAGGTATCTATGCTACTGAAGTTATGTTTGAATATTCCAGAATGCATGGTGTAGCACTTCCACTTTTAAAAGCAGCGCATAATGTGATTTACGGAGGAGTTTCGGTGGATAAAGCTATTGAAAGGTTAATAAATGTTTCTTAAAGGATATAGGGGGACCCGAAAAAACAATTTACCTGAAGTAGTTAAGCCAGATTATTACCCTCTCACAATTTTTCTTGAAAGAAAGAGTATCCATAAAAGGTCAAAAATTATAATAAGCGATGTGGATAAAACCTATCTTAATACTGATTTTGAATCTTTAAAAGGACTTCTCTGGATTCCATTTGAGGTGGCAGTGGATAAAGTCACCATTGAGAAGATGAATCTCATTTATCAGGCTCTACGATATGGAACCGGGAGCTCTCCAGCTCTTACACCTCTTTTTTTTATTACCGCATCCCCACCTTTTATCTATTCTCCCCTTACAAGTAAGATGATCAGAGATGGTGTTGAATATGATGGAATTGTCATGAAGGACCAGGATATTCTTTTAAAAAAGATGGAATTTAAGCAATTAAAAAGTCAGGTAACATATAAGCTTTTTGCATTATTCTCTCTTATAAATCTAATTAAGTCCAGAGATAATAATATTATTCTCTTAGGAGATGATACTGAGAGCGATCTTTCCATTTATCTTTTGTTTAAAAAAATTGTGGAAGAAAATCCACCTGTTTTTAAGGCTGCTGATCTCCTTCTGGGTGCCGGGGTTGATGTAAAATATCTTGATGCACTTCTGAAGTTAATAAGGGAATTCAATGGAGATGTAAGAATTAAATACATTTTTATTTACCTTTCAAAAGGGGAGTTTGTGACTTCGCAAACTCTCCCTGTGGTTCAATACCGGAATAGCGAACAATTGGCGATATTTTTCCACCAAAAGAGATTGATAAGTGATTATTATCTCGCTAAAATAGTTCAACGAGGAAGCGAAAAATATAACTTAGCTGTAGAGTGGCTTAAAGATTACGGGTATCTGTAAGTGGATATGAGAGAAATTTTTTATTTTTTTCTAAACTGTTGTTAGCCCAGAATCCTCTCTTCTTGAAATATCAGCGGCTTATTGAACAATTCCCTGATAATCCTGCTTATCGTTAGATGCTTTTTACAATCTTGGTGTATGTTATTATAATTTAAAGCAGTATGACAAGGCACTTAAAGCGTATAGGAAGGCTATAAAAATAAATCCTGATTTTTCCTACGCTTGGTATAATCTGGGGGGGTATTTATGAGTTACAGGAAAGATATCAAAACGCTATGCTTGCATATTTAAAAATCCTTTCCCTTCAGCCAAACTCAGCTCTTGCCAGATTAATTAGGTTAAAGATTCAGAAGTCAAAGGA
>JALTID010000244.1 GCA_027004335.1 bacterium | reverse complement strand
GTCCTATTGCATGAATAATTGCATCAGTTGCACCACCTGCAAGAAGGAGAATCCGCGGCATTGATTCCTCACCAAATTTCTTTATCCAGGCCGTGATTACTCGCTGGGCTGTCCCATCACCCCCACTTACCCCGAGGATCTTTACACCTTTTTTTTTAAACTCATCCAGGGCTTTTTCCATTTCTCCAAAGGTTCTGGTATCCTTTACCTCCCCCAAATCACCAATAACCGGCTGAAGAATATTCTTTGTTAATTTCTTTTTGTGATTCTTTTTAGCATTCAGGTTGTTAATAATGCCCACTTCCATTTTCACCCTCCTTTTTTAGCATGAAGTTACAAAAAATTATACTCATTTTATTGCCTCATTACAAAATTTTTGTGCTAAAATAATTATGTGAAAATTTACATAACGCTTCTTGTAGATAACCATCCTGCCCCGGGTTTAAAAAGCCCATGGGGACTCAGTGTCTTTGTAAAATACGGCTCAATCCCTTTTCTCTGGGACACAGGTCCAGATCCCGCCGCACTTAAATACAATGCCAATAAACTTGGCATAGATCTTTCAAAAATTGAATTCGTTGCTATTTCTCATGAGCACTTTGACCATACAGGAGGCCTTCCCTACATTTTTTCTCTCCAGAAACACCCTCTCATCTACTATCCCCACGGGGGATCAAAGATCGTTGAGAACAGGATAGCGCAATGGGGAGGAAAAATCATAGAAATTTCCAGAACTACAGAAATAAAAAAAGGAATCTTTATCACTGCTCCTCTTTATGGACCACCTGTTGAAGAAGCACTCGCAATGGTAACAAACAAAGGATTAATCCTCCTTGTGGGATGCAGTCACCCTGGAGCAGATAAACTGGCAGAGAGGGCTGTTAAGGATACAGGGAAAAAGCTATTTGCAGTAATTGGTGGCTTTCACCTTCTATCTTCTCCGCGCCAGAAGGTAGAAAGAACCATCCTTGCTCTGATAAAGATGGGGGCCAAAAAAATCGCTCCGGTTCATTGCAGTGGTGATTATGCAAGAGAATTTTTGAAGAAAAAATATCCCTCTATCTATCTACCTGGAAGAGTTGGAACAAACTTCACCTTTGAACAATAAAAGGAAAAAACCTCATAAATTTACTATCTCTCCCCTTCTAACTGGAACTGTTCATAAAAATATTTTAGCAGTTCAGTTAAACAAAAATCTTGAACTTCCGCAATTTTTTAGATATTATTCAAATAAAATAATGGAGGATTTTTTATGAATTTTAAAAAAACCACATCAATTCTTGTAATTCTTCTTTTTGCAATCACCCTATGGGGTTGCAAGGAAAAGAAAGCCTCAGAAAACAATATACCCAAAAATGTGAAATTATCAACAGGGGATAATTTAAAGATACTTAAAACCTATGGAAAAGCCTATCTTGGAGAAATTAATACATCTTATGGGCCTGTTTATATAATAGAGGTATCAGGCACCCACTATCAGATGGGTTATCAGTATGGGAAACTTGTAGGGAGCATGATCCCTGGAATATGGTGGACTTTTATTAATTATCTTAGCAGTGAAGCAGGACAGGTGGAAAGAGGTATAAATGTTAGTCTGGGGATTATCAATACACTATTTGGAATGATCCTTGATGAAGCTTGGGAAAAAATGGAACCATATGTCCCCAATGAATTTAAAAATGAAATAAGAGGAATAAACGATGCCGCAAGAGACTCAGGTTACATAAATGCATACTGGGTCAATGGGAAATATTACTCAGACACCTCAGTGGATTTTGCAACAATGATAAAAAGAGTAATTGCAATAAGTAATATTTCGGATATCAGCGGGGATCTTATAAATATGGTTAAAGTTATAGGTAGTGGATATTCTGAGAAATTAAAAGAATATTATGGAATAACAGGTGAAACTCTCTCACCGGCTGCTGAAAAGATTATCAGCCAGATAAAAACACAGGGACTTGAGAATCTTCAAATCCCCTCCATCTTCTCACACCACTGCAGTTTTTTCACAGCATACAATTATCTGACAGAGGATCATCATCTCATAGCAAGCAGAAATCTTGACTGGAGCAATGGTAGCGGGATAGCAAAATTCAAAGCTCTTACAATATGGGCACCCAATAATGAGATACCACACATGACCATTGGATATATCGGCTTTATCGGAGCAATTGCCGGACTCAATGAAGAAGGAATAGGTCTGGGAGAAGTGGGATCAGGAGGAATTCTTGAAAGACTCTACGGTGAGCCATGGGTCTTGAAATTTAGAGAGATCCTTGAAAAGGCTCACGATCTTGATGAGGCAATAAAGTTTGTAGCAAACAATGTAGGAGACGGGTTTAATAGACCTCCAACTATCGGGTACAACTGGATGATAGCTTATGGGGACCCGAATAGTGATGGTACCAATGCCGGGGTAGCAAATTTTGAAAACAATGGAGCTTTTACCGGCATGTACAGAAGAAAACCTGATTGCTCCGTGGACGCAAAGCTATTTGAATTTAATCTTGATGGAAAAGTTTTTCAGATCTTAACTCATAAGGATCATCCATTTCTCGTAAATTACGAAGGACAGGCTGTAGAAATAATGGTGGAAAATTCCAGATACCCAGGACAGGTAACAGAGATCCCCGCTCCATATATGGTTCCCATAACAAAACCATTAAAATTTGATACCGCAAGAGGTAAATGGATATATTATCCTGGCGGTGTTTCTCTTGTCATCGGTAAGCCTATTAAATGCGCAGTTTATCGGGGTGACGAAATGATGATGAACGGAATGAGAATGTGGCAAACAGCCTCCAATGGCCCATGGGACTATGATAATGGGAAGGTCATTCAAAATCTCCAGAGACTTACATCCCACGGAGGATCCTATAGGAAAAGATATATGAGAATGTACCACGCTATATACGCCTACTCCCACGGAGTCACATATGCAGGAACTGATGATATAACAGGAAAAGAAAAAATCATAGTACCTGACAACAATGGAAAACCTATAAAAATAGGACTGGATGAAGGTGCAAATATTGCCAGCTGGGCTGCAATGCACTGCTGTAATGTTATTTCAGTCGCATACGATTTAACTGCCTTAAGAGTAAAAATTGCCTATGAAACAGGCACCGGGGATCAATGGAAAAATGCCGCAGATAATGAATATCATCTCTTTGATTTCAGAGAACTTTTAAACATTAACAGTAAGTGGTGAAGTGATGAAAAAAATAATAATCGCTCTATTCCTGATAGGTTTTTTCACCAATATTTCCATAGCAGAGGGATACTATCAGTTTACACCGGTTATAGGTTATCACTTTTCAAAAAATATCTATGACTTCAGCAACATTATTAAAAATGACAGTGAGAGTTACTCATTTTTTTCGCTACGGCTCTGGTGGAATACAAGCAGCGGGAATTCATTTCTCAGGGGAGATATGAATATTAAATTATGGTTGAATCCTTCAGGAAAACTCTTCTATTCAGGTTACCTTTTCAACAGAAACTGGCAGTATACTACTCCATCCCTTTCAAGGGGGAAAGGTGGGGACATCCGGATACTGATCAGAAAACTCTACATGGGTTTTGAAAAGAAAAACAGTATCTTTGCAGGAGTTGGGGTAATCCCTCTTGATATTTCAGATCTCTGTTTCTCTGATGCTATGGCAGGGGCAAGAGGAGAAATTTTCCTTTCTCAGGCTCTTTCTCTGGGAGTATGGGGAGGATTCTACCATGATAACCCGGCGGATGGTAATTACTTCATTATTGATAATTGCGTGGAAAGGGGTTGTTATGGATCAGGAGGCCCCTCTCACCTTTTCTATGGAGCAGACGGAACTATCCACAGGAATCACTTTAATGTAAAATTTTTCACCATTCACACAGATCAAATTAGCAATATGGGATTCAGGGGAAACTTTAAAGGAAAAGCAGGAGAGATCCATGTAGAATACGCAATTGGCAAAAATACTCAGTCAAGAGGAGATGCATTTCTCATCTCTTTTCTGCTGGGAAATGCCAGAAGATCAATTTCCCTTGGATATATGGAAATAAGCGGTTTTGATTATACGCTCCCTCAAAATATGGAGCAAACTGCGTATATACCAGTCAGGTCGGGATTAATGGGAGGGATAATCTGGAACCATTCTCTGAGAAACCTCCCCCCTTCTTCAATCATTTCTATGAGGGGGAAAATCACCCCTGGGAAATTTGAAATAGATGGAAATTACTTTTACTATCAGGCTATAGGATATAAGTTTCCCTTTGCAGAAAACTTAGGAAGCGAGGTAAATCTAATCACAAAATGGGATAATGGCCCCATCTTTGTGGAAATAAAAGGGGCATTCTTTCATCCGGGAAGTGGTCTTGAAGATCTTATCAATTCTGCTTTGAAAAACAGCAACTTTCTTCCATCTGCCCAGTTAGAAGATGCTCAGGAAGCCGAAGTTCTCGGCGGGATAAGGTTTTAAGCAGATTCTAAAAGATAGATATGATCCTGTGCCAGATAAATTTAACCCACCACCAGATTATTTCATACCATCTGGTTTTAACAGAGGCATAGAGAATTTTTTCATGCCTCATATGAGTCATATTATAGAGGGTTATTTTCCATGTCGCAACATTCCAGTCAACTTCATCAGCATTGGTTTCTACGATCTTTCTGGGGAGATGAGCCTCAAAAGTCATGAAATACTTTGACATAGCTTCTCTAATCGCCTTTTCAATCATAGGGTTATTTTTAGCACGATGTACCAATGTTCCAGCAGGTTTGAGAACGATTCTGAAAGTATATCTACCATTTTCAAGATTCCAGCTGTATCTCATCTGGTTATCGTCAAGGTTTTTTACATTTTTGAAAGAAACCATTATATGAATTCTTTCAGTGGTCGGATCAAGACTTTTAAACTTAACATCTATTAGCTTTATATCTTTTTTCTTTTTGTAATAATCTCTTACCCCTTTTTCCGAAAGGGGGAGAAAATTAAACCTCCCCATTCTCTGTTCCACAACAGCCTTCAACACACTCTTATTTACCACATAAACAATATCCAGAATCCCTGTGCCATCCATATTTATGTAAAATTTGGCGGTGTACTGGACACAACCTTCCATGAAAAGAGTGAAAAAAATAAAAAGGAAAAAGAGGAAAAACTTCTTCCAATTTTTCATGTTGAATGATTCTACCAGAAGAAGAAGAACTTTTCAATGATAAAAAAATGGCGGGGCCGACGAGACTTGAACTCGCGACCTCCGGCGTGACAGGCCGGCGTTCTAACCATCTGAACTACGACCCCACACAAAATGGTGGGCGAAACAGGACTCGAACCTGTGGCCCCCAGCTTGTAAGGCTGGTGCTCTCCCATCTGAGCTATTCGCCCCTTATTTCAGCTCATCCTTCAAACTCGCACTGGGTTTAAATTTAACCGCATTTTTTGCCGGTATTTTAATCTTTTCCTTTGTCGCAGGATTTATACCAACCCTTCCCCTTCTCTCCACGACCTCAAAAGAGCCAAATCCAACAATAGCAACTTTCTCTCTTCTTTTCAAAGATTCCCTTATAGCATTAAAAATAGTATTAACTGCTGCCTCTGCCTGATTTTTTTTAATACCAGACCTCTCCATTACTACTTTCACAATTTCAGATTTATTCATAAATCCTCCTTCCTATTTCCTTTATTTTACAAAAGCCCTCCTTTCTGTCAAGATTCGTACAGATTTTTGCTTTTTTTAAAACTGCTGGTATAATTTTAAAAAAGAGAAGGGGGCTGGAAAAGGAGGGGATTAAAGATGAATGCAGTAAAAAGAAAAGTAAGTATCATGAGGGGGTTTTTATTACTATTATTTTTTACAGGATGTTTTTATGAAAATCTCCCGAAGATTTACTCTATTTTTCCTCCAAGGGGACCTGCGGGTACTCAGGTTACCATTTCAGGAAAAAACTTTGGTGATATCAACAAAGATAAAGTTAACCTCTATTTCGGAGGAATAACGACACCCAGAACCAACATAATTTCCTGGACTGATTGTACTATCAAAGCTGCAGTCCCATCCAACGCGGTAACTGGAAGAGTAGTTGTAGAGGTAAATGGATTAAAA
>JALTID010000243.1 GCA_027004335.1 bacterium | reverse complement strand
GGGTGAAAACGATGGCATGGTATCTATAAAATCTGCAAAGTGGGGAGAATGGTTAGGAATTCTTGAGGGGGATCATTATGGCATCATAGGCCAGCCCCTTGGTATGACAAATTTTGACTATCTTGGTTTTTTTCTTTCCGAGGCAAGGAGACTTGAAAAAGAAGACTTTTGATATTGACACATCAATCAAAGTTTACTATCCTTTATAAAAAAAGGAGGAGTCTCGTGTTAAAGAAAAAACTGGGTATCATAAGCTTTTCTATTTTTTTCTTTTCTGTTGGTCTTTTCGCCAATGAACCCGTTACAGAAGTGGTTAAGTCTCCCGTGGTACCGGGCTCTTACGAGGACTTGATTAATCATGCAAACAAAAGCTGGGCAAACAGGTATAACAAGGAAGATCTTCTGGGCTCTCTTAAGCTTTACGAAAAGGCATATGAGAAAGATCCTGCGAAAGGCTATTTTCCTGCCACTAGATTGTCATGGGGTTATTATTTCCTTGCTGAGGTTTTTGACAGAGGAAATAAAGAGAAAATGCTGAAGGATTATGAACAGGGGAAGGACTGGGGTATCAAAGCTCTTCAAACAAACATAGAAGTGAAAAAGGCAGGCAAAAAGTGGTACAGGGCTGCTTCAAAACTGGGCAAGGACTACATTGAAGCAATGTACTGGACTGCTGTGAATCTTGGGAAATGGTCAAAACTTTATGGAATAATGAAATCTATTTTCAATCTTTCCAAAGTTAAGGCATTGATGAAGAGAGTAACTGAGCTTGATATAACTTTTTTCTATGGTGCACCTGATAGATATTGGGGGGCGTTTTATGCAGTTATTCCAAGTTTGATGGGTGGGAGCCTGGAAAAATCTAAAGAACATTTTGAAAAATCTTTAAAAATTGCTCCCTATTATCTTGAGACTAAAGTTCTTTATGCAGAATTTTACGCTGTAAGAAAAGAGGACAAGAAACTTTTCAAAAAACTTTTAAATGAGGTCCTTAAAGGAGATGTCACTGTCTATCCTGATGTAGTCCCTGAACAGAAAGCAGCTCAGGATAAGGCAAGAGAATTGCTTAAAAAGATAGATAAGTTATTTTAAAGGGGGATGAAATGAAATTTAAAATCGGGTGGTTGAGTATACTAATTGTTTTTATTGCTTCTACTCTCTGGGCAAGAGTTTATATTATGAAGTTTGCCAATATCGCTCCTGAGGATTCCCCTTGGCATGAGGCTCTTAAGGAGTATAAAAAATTTGTTGAGCAAAATAGTAATGGGCAGGTAAAGATGAAAATCTACATGGGTGGTCAGCTTGGCGATGAGAATACGATGGCGGAGAAGACCCTCTATGGAGCGATAGAATGTTCAGGGTTAAGCACAGGGGCAGTTGCTTCTCTTGTCCCCGATATGCAGGTATTCGAACTCCCTTTTATCTGGGATAGTTACGAGGAGTATGATTATGTAACGAGAAGATATTTACAACCTTATTTTGAAAAAGAATTAAGGATAAAAGGTTTATTCCTCATGGGATTTGTTGAGCATGGCTGGAGAAATTTTCATTCCAGAACAAAGTCTATCAGAACCCCTGCTGATCTTGTAGGAATGAGAGTTAGATCCCAGCAGAGCAAGATGCATATTGAGTTCTGGAAAACATTTGGTGCTATCCCTGTCCCTATCCCTATTCCCAGGGTTCTTGACTATTTCAAGAATGGTCTTATTGAAGGTGGTTCTAACACACTTATTCTTACAGCAGCCCTGGGGTGGTACCAGTATCTGAAGTATATAACTCTATCAAGGCATGTTTTCCAGCCGGTGGCCGTTATGTGTAACTTAAAGTGGTGGAATTCTTTGCCTCAAAAATTCCGACAGCTTTCTCTTAAGGGATTTGCACCTCTTCCAGATAGTATTCATAAAAAACTTGCAGTATCGGAAAAGGGTATAATTGAGGGCTTTAAAGAAGCAGGGATACAGATTATAAAGCTCACACCGGATCAAAGAAATCTTTTTAAAAATAGATTGAAAGGGTTTCCCGAGAGGATGGTTAGAGAGGGAATTATAACTCAGAAGGTTCTTAATCTGCTTTATGCAGGAAAGAAGGCTTATCTGATACAAAAAGGAAAATAGGAGGAATTATGGCTGGTGGATTTATGGGAAAAATTTTATGGGTAGATCTCAGTGAAGGGAAGTGGTGGGAGGAAAAGTTACCGGAAAATTTTTACAGAAATTTTCTGGGGGGGTACGGACTTGGTGCGAGAATCATCTGGGAGAGGCAATCTGCCGGAGTTGATCCCCTTTCCCCCGAGGCGATTTTTGGATTAACTGCTGGGGTCCTCACAGGTACAGGTGCACTTTTTGTGGGAAGATATACTGCGGTGGGAAAATCTCCCTTGACTGGCGGATGGGGTGATGCAAATTCAGGGGGTTATTTTGCTCCAGCAATAAAGCAAGCAGGGTATGATGCCATCTTTTTTAAAGGTAAAGCTGAAAAACCTGTTTATCTTGCTATTATCGGGGACAACATTGAGTTAAGAGATGCTTCTCATCTCTGGGGCGTGGATGCTGTGGAAACTGAAAAGAGGCTTAAGGAGGAGGCAGGTGCAAAAAGAGTCCAGGTTGCTGCAATAGGTCAGGCCGCTGAAAACGGTTGTCTTATTTCAGGCATTGTCACCGATAGAGGAAGAATAGCTGCGAGATCCGGACTTGGTGCTGTGATGGGTTCCAAAAATTTAAAGGCGGTGGTTCTTTCTGGAAGGACAAGAATCAATGTAGCTGACAGAAAAAAGATGACCGAGGTAACCAGAGAGTATATGAAAAAGTTTGAAGGGAAAATGCCTCTGGAAGCTCTTTTAAAAGGACCTGTGCTCAGATTTCTCGCCAGATTGCTTTCCAGGAAGCTTCCCTTTGGTGTGAGACAGGAGGGGTGGCAGTGGAAAGCTGTTTTGAAGAGATATGGAACATCGGGGATCGTTGGTCTCAGTGCCCTTAATGGTGATTTGCCTGTTAAAAACTGGAGCGGTGCTGGAGTGGTGGATTTCCCCATTCCCAGGGCCCGGAAAATCAGTGATGATGCTGTGATAGCTTTTGAAAAAGAAAAATATAACTGCTATAGCTGCCCTCTCGGATGTGGAGGTATTTATGAGCTGAGTAAAGAAAAATATGGCTTTGAAGAATCACACAAACCTGAGTATGAAACTTTAAGTGTGTTTGGTGGACTAATTTTAAATGATGACATTGATGTGATTATCAGGGCTAATGAACTTGCCAATAGAGCGGGGATAGATACAATATCTGCGGGTGAAACAATAGCATTTGCCTTTGAGGCTTATGAAAGGGGCTATATTACCAAGACTGATACTGATGGTCTTGAACTTGTCTGGGGCAATGGGGAAGCAGCCTATAAGTTGCTTGAGAAGATGATCAGGAGGGAAGGCATCGGGGATATCCTGGCCGATGGAATAAAAAAGGCCATAGAGAAGCTTGGAAAGCCTGAGATGGGGGAGTTTGGTATGCATGCCGGGGGTCAGGAGCTCCCCATGCATGATCCAAGGTACGATCCTGGCTACGGAATTGGTTATGAGAGTGAACCAACTCCGGGAAGGCATACAATTGTTTCTTACACATATCAAGAGCTTATGGCTATTTACAAAAAGTATAAAGATGTCCCCAAGGAGCCTCCACTTTACAGTATTAAGTTCAAATACTCCACAGAAAATAAAGGAAAAGGTCAGATGTATGCAAGTCTCTGGCAGGAGTTGAACAGCATCTGTGGAGGATGTCTCTTTGGGATACAGGTGGGTCTTGAACTGCCTCTTGTTAAATGGCTCAATGCTGTTACAGGGTGGGATCTTTCTGAAGAGGAGTACCTTGGAATTGCTAAAAGAGTTAAAACATTAAGACAGGCTTTTAACGCAAGAGAAGGCATAGTCCCTGGAAGAGATTTCAGAATACCTCCAAGAGCCAAGGGCGATCCACCTCTTAAATATGGTCCTCTTGCAGGAGTTAAACTTGACATGAACAGGCTGGTGGGTGAATTCTGGGAAGAGATGGGGTGGAACCCTGAAACCGGTATCCCTGAGAAGAAAATCCTTGAAGAACTTGGTCTTAATGATGTTGTTGATGCCCTTTACAAGGAGGGATGATGACTGATGCTGGGCCTGTTAAAAAAGAGAATCTGTCAGGAAGGGCTGGTAAAAGTTAAGGTCACGGTAGGAGTTTTTATAGAGGGTAAGAATATGACTAGAGAATTTGAACTGGATCTCCCTGAGGGTGTAACCCTCAGGGAGGTTTTCATCTGTCTTGATGAAAAGGGTAGTTTCCCCAGGAATTTTTTTAAGAAGATGATGAAGGATCCCAGGATAACTTTGATCCACAGAGGCCAGAGAAAGGATGTTCCTGATGACCTTTCTACTAAATTAGAAAATGGTGATGAAGTTGCTATAATTTCAAGTATAGCAGGAGGATAATGATGGGTGAAAAATTATCTCCCCATGAAGATACTTTTACAGGTATCGGGGGCTTGCAGCTTTACTGTCAGAGGCATGTTGTAGATGACGCAAAAGCCACCATGGTGGTGGTCCATGGTCTGGGAGAACATTCCGGGAGGTATGGTAATATTATAAATTTTTTTACCTCTAAAGGATATAATGTTTTTCTTTATGACCTTCGGGGACACGGTAAATCAGATGGTCAGAGAGGCCATGTTTATAATTTTGATCATTATGTTGAGGATACAAAAATTTTCGTTGAAAATGCAGCTCAACGGTCAAATTTACCGATAGTCCTACTGGGGCACAGCATGGGGGGGCTTATAGTTTTAAGGTTTGGTGAGAAATATCAGGATCTGATTAAACTTCTTGCTGCGTCTGGTCCTGGACTTAAGATCGCAGTAGAAGTTCCAAAGTGGAAAGAAGCAGTTGGGAAATTCGTTTCAAATATATTACCTACTTTATCCATGACTAATGAAATCGATCCTTCTTTAATAAGCCATGATCCTGAAGTTGTAAAGGCATATGAGAATGATCCTCTGGTAACAAGGAAAGTTTCAGCAAGGTGGTTCACAGAGTTTCTGAGATCTCAGAAAGAAGCCTTTGAGGAAGCACATAAACTTCAGCTCCCTCTTTTTCTCCAGCAGGGCGGGGATGATCAGATTGTTTCTCCTGAGGGTGCAAAGGAATTTTATGAGAGGGCTGGTTCAAAGGATAAAACCTTAAAAATCTATGAGGGGATGTACCACGAGATTTACAACGAGGTGGAAAAAGAGAAACCAATCGGGGATCTATTTAACTGGATTGAAGAAAGAATTGAGAAATAAAAAATGGTGGAGCTGAGCGGGCTCGAACCGCCGACCTCCTGAATGCCATTCAGGCGCTCTCCCAACTGAGCTACAGCCCCATACCAAATGATTTTATCAAATAGAAAGATGTTATGCAAGATATAATTAATATGGTACTGTCAACTTTTGTTCGCAAAATTTGTTGCAACATTTTTCACCTGCAATAATGGAGGTCTATTTTTCAACCTCTGATTTATGTCATAAAACACAAGATTAGTTAAGTAATTAATGAAATCTTCATCGAATAACACTCCTTTGCCATAACTAAACTGACGATAATCTCTAAAATATCTCTCTATTGTATTGCTGGTTATCAGTTTAGAGGCTTTAAAAACATCTCCCTTTTGCTCCATGTATCTGTTACCTTCTCAATAAATTGCCTCCAAAATGAAAGCCACATCGCACTATTGGCTTATTCTTTATGAATTGATTTATATGCCAAAAATTACCTGCTAAAATCTATCACAGTTACAATGCGCTTGCCATTTAGTATAGAGACATCATAATATTTACCATCTCTTGTTAAATAAGGACCCCAGCCCAAAAGATATTTTTTCAATTCCCCCAGGGGGGCTGCAGGATTGAATTCTTCATGGGTCTTAAAGTTGTACGCATAAAATTTATCACTATTCTCATCAACAAAATATAACCAGTTACCAATTCTTGCCAGCCCGAGGAAGAAAGAAATTTCGTCGCCCTTTAAAGAAAAACTAGATTTTTCACCTGTCACTATGTTAATAAAATGAATATAAGTAGTATATGTGCTATTATCCTGAGTTGTGTAAC
>JALTID010000242.1 GCA_027004335.1 bacterium | reverse complement strand
CATCAAATTGCTTGTGGTACCAATCCAGCCCTCTTCGGGAATTGTACTTGTGCAATGGAACTGTCTTTGTTTCCCAACCGTCAGCAGGGGGTGTTTCATTCAACGGAGGGGGCGCGAAAGCCTGTGTCGGGTCGGTCTGCTGTTTTTTGTCATTCGGATTAAGCGGTGGTAGCTTGGTCGCGTTGCTTATGCGCCACTCGCCATTCAATAGCATCCTGTCCCGCGTTGACGTTGCAATCTGATCCAGATAATGACTGATTTCCGGTTCTATCGTCAGCGGATTATCTGACCCGAACGGCGTAGGTGAAGTAGCATTTAGTCTGCAAGCCATTAACACAATGAGACTTAATGCAATATATATAGTTCCCGCATGTTTCATAATCATTTTTTTCCCTTTCATGCCCCTTCATCTTTAAATTTGTTTCAAGCAATTTTTTTTCTACTTCTCCTTTTTCGTGGCTTACATCTTCATATTTCTGAATAACATCATTAAGTTCACGGCCAATTTCAATCAGGTTATTATTAATCATCTCTGATTCAGCCTTTTTACTTTGAATTTCCAAAAGCAATTTTTCCTTTCTCTCGGTAATAGAATCCAGTTCTGCTTTTAACTCCTTATACTTTCTTAAATTAATTCCTACCATTAATCTCTTAACAGAAATCTCCAATTCCTGATACTTGAGTTTTTTCTCAACCTCCAGAGCTAACTTATCCCTGATAAGCTTTTTCTCCGAAAGGTATGGATCTATTTCTTCAAGTCTTCTTCTAACATCAGCCAGTTCCGCTTCAGCATCAACCTTGTTTTGCAGAAAGACCCCCACCTGCGCAGCGTCCATAATCATTCTTGCTATCTCTCTGGGAGACATAAGAGCAATTGCCTCTACTTCTCCCTGCTCTACTATTGCATATCTCTTTGATAACTTTGCAGAAGTATTGAAAAAATACTCAGCTTCCTTCTCAAGAACCCGTGAATTATTTATATAAAAAAAACTCCTCTCCCCCCTATACAAAACTCTTTTAACTTCAACGGTTGAAAACTTTCCCTTACCCAAAACTTCTATCTCATTCTCATCCTCAAACAGAACTCCAACCTCAGCAATGTTTGACCTCCTCACATTGTCATTTCCAGCAAAAATGAGATCCTCAGCAACACTCCCCCTGAGATTCTTTATTCTTCTCTCGCCCATGATCCATTTAATAGCATCTACAATGTTGCTTTTTCCACTTCCATTGGGACCAACTATTGCAGTAATCCCCCGCTCAAAAATTAGATGAGTAGGTTCCGCAAATGACTTAAAGCCGTTGAGATAAAGTTTTGTAAGTCTCATTTCCTGTTATTTGCTGGGACAAAATGCTCCTGGACAGGGTGGATTGTACCCGGGCGTGGTATCACTGTCAATAAAAACTGGATTGGAAATACCCAGAGATTTCAATTCTGGATACCCACTGGCATCATTCTCACCAGAAACAAACACCACACACCAGGAATCTGCCTTGTTACTGATATTATAGGGATACTCAAATACCCTTTTCCACTCATACCTTGCCATACTTTTTTTATCACCAACAGATACAACTGTGGGTGTCACACTCATAGAATATGCTGATGCAAAAGGATCAGTCACATCGTTTCCATAATCCTGAAGGCCATCAAAAACATAAATTTTGTTGAATCCTGCCCATACAGGGCTCTGCACATCAATATTCAAATAAAGTTTATCTCCTGAGCCTAACGAAATCACCTCTCCAGGAATAGCTTCTTTTTTCCCTGTGGAGGTTAAAGAAACAGAGAAAAACAGAAATCTTCCCGCGGTAGAGACTCCTTCCCTCATTCGGCATAAAAGCTGGTCAAAATCACTTCCTATTGCATCTTTTGAACAATTCTCATTTCTTATCAGATCACCTGAAATTTTCCCGGTATTAACATACATCCTCATAAGCCCTGGTGGATTATAAATGGGATCATTATCAAAAGAACCTGCTATAAAAGGATGAAAAACAAATGTTCCCTTTTTCCCGCCTGTAGTAAGCTGAAGAAGCCTAAACCACCATAGAAGAGACTCTTTAGGGTTCATTGAAGGAAAGATTTGAACAAAAATAAAAGAATTATCGTAATCAGAAGGTCTTATTTTACCTGAATTAAAATCAACAGTTGCGGATAATCTGTTGAAATATGAGGAAGGAGAAGAAGGGTCAAGAATAACCGAATTAGAGCTTAATTTAAAAAGATCCTTCAAAGAAACATCATCTACATTCTCAAAATTATCATAATCTTTTTTATTCACAGGGTAAAGAGCAAATGTTCCATCATCTCTACTGATAACAGATCCGAAAATTGAGGGAACTGATGTCTCCCATGTGGAGGGAAGTAAATTATTCTCAAAAATAATTGCATCATCAATGGAAAATGCATTTAATGCAAGAGACTTATTATAAAAATCCTGTACAAAAGAATAACTGGTAACAAATGGATCAATATTCCTATACTCCCCCTCATCCAGGACCTTTTTAAATTTTAATAAAATCACAAGAGATTGGTTCAAGTTAACTGTGCCTGTAACCTGATTATATTCTACCCCTTTATCTGCAACAAAATCATATTTTCCGTTAGCAAGATTAAGGAGGAGATGCCCAGAAGAATCCACAAAATATACCTCTGTAACTTTCCCACTGTAAGGATGGTAGTAAGTAAAACCAAACTTATCAAGCATTCCTGTAACCGAAGCTGGATAAAAATCCTTTGAACTTATCACCACCCTTGCGGAGGAAGGAATAGCAGGTAATTCTTTAGCAAAAACATCAAGGGTAACGGGAGATGAAAAAACAAAATCAGCATGGTCAATTTCCACAAGGGCATTTCCACCTTGACTTGAAGGAGGAAAAATTATAAGAAATTGAGGAGTAGGAATAGCCCAGTTCCTTTTAAGAGCAACAACATCGTAATTTTTCCCGGGGAGATCAAAATGGTAAAAACCAGTATAAATAGTTTTATAAAGGTAAAAGGGATCAAATTCAGTAAACATTCTGTAATATTCAGCAGAATCATTTCCTGTCTTTGTATGGGCAATTACATTACCAGATCCATCTTCAATAAAAACATCAGTGCCTTCCACCCCCTTGTTTTCCACACCACTTATCCCCTTTTCTATATCCTGTGGAGTAGTGCAAATTTTTCTCTTATTTCCACTACTATCACTCTCCATTCTGTCATTACCATTGGTTAAACAGGCATTCCCATCCACAGTCGTTTCAAGCAATTTAAACTTTTTCACAAGATATGAATAAAACTCTCCCGAATAACCTTTAACAGCACATACCTCGTATACAAAAGTTTGAGTAGAATTTCCATCAATCGTAACTCTCAGAGGAGTTTTTCCATCCCCTGGAGAATACAAAGCATAACCATCTTCTCCTGATACAACGCCTTCATCAGCAAGAGGTTTAGTTACCATGCTACCAGGATAAAAGCCAAAAGTAACATCATGGAATTCCTTTGCAAGATAAATTATGTTGTTAAATGGACCCTTCTGACCTGGATCACCAAAACCATATCCCCCGGAAAAGAATTTACCCGGCCCGGGAAGAACCATTATTCCAGGGTAAATATATTCAGCTGAAGCAGAATTATTTTGGACTACCACTTTTACCTGCAAGCAAGGAGAATCAGGAAAAAGAGAATAATCAATTATAAAATTAAGTGGAAGGGATTGCTCTAAAGCTTTAACATTCACATGAGGGGGTGTAAGGGTAATTCCCAAAGGATAATATTCATCCTTACCAGTAACCCTCACATCAGGAACACCTGAAAGTGTTCCATCATCAATAATAGAAATCTTTCCCTGTCCCCTTAAAAAGGAATCAGGTACAATATAATGTCTCGGGTAGTAATAAAAAAGAACTCCATTTAGTGAATCTTCACCACTCTCACCGGGAATCCTTCTGACATCAGCATCAATTATTTCACCCCTCAGAGGAACAGGAGAAGGATAATCTGTTGCCTTAATAATAAATCTTGCCACATTATTATAAATTAAAATATCTCCTATTGCCCCCTGAGAAGAAGGACCTCCAATTAGCATATCTTCACTATCCACATATGTTGCATAAGAGGTAGATAATCCATTCTGGATCCCGCCTCCACTGCAACCACTCATTATAAGTAAAAAAACAAAGAGAAATATCAGAGCCGATAAGATATTCCTGCTATTATGAAAATTCATTTTCTAAAAAACCCCCTTTATCATACTATTTCACATACTATTTAATTTTAAGATAGGGAGAGCTAAAAGTCAACTTGGAAACATGCACTTTTACAATTCCACCTTTTTAACCTGAGATAAAACATACTCCCTAATTTTGTCAGCGGCAGGTAGTGGACTCACTATTTTACCCTTTTCCATGAACTTCTCAGTTAAGCTTTTCATTGGGATTCCACAGGAGGAGCAAATGACCCTCTCCTCTGACATCAGAGCTACTTTCCTCCACCCACATTTATCACACAGCCACAGATTTTTTGCACCAGACATCTTCCCTCTTTTGGCCAGAACTTTGTCTTCTACCTCAACTATGTCAAAGGAGAAATCAAAAGTTTTTGCTGCACTCACCGATGTCCCCACCCCGAAGGAATCTACAACATCTCTCAACTCTGCAACGCTCCCCTCATCTATACCTCCACTTACCAATATCTTTACATGCTTGAAACCCCTTATATCAAGCTCCCACCTAACTTCTTCCACAATCTTTCTAAAATCACCTCTCCTGCTTGAAGGAGTATCAAGTCTAATTCCTGAAAGCTTTTCACCCAATTCCTGTGCCACTCTTATTGACTCAAACTTTTCATCCATAAAAGTGTCAATAAGCACAATTCTTGGGACATCTTCTGAAATAACTTCATCAAAAAACATGGCTGCCTTCACAGTGTCACCGACAATAAGCATAAGTGCATGAGGCATTGTTCCAACAGGATTTTTACCTATTGCCTCTGCTCCTGCAAGAGTTGCAACACCATCCATGCCACCAATATATGCGGCTCTTTCAATCATAGGAGTGATTGCTGGGTGCATCCTCCTTGCACCAAAATGCACAACAAGTTTATCTCCTGCTAATTTCTTAATTCTCGCTGCTTTTGTTGCTATCCCGGTTGCCTGACATATAAACCCAAGCATTGCCGTTTCCCTCATAGCAAAATCCTCATAGTTCCCAACAATTGTCATCACAGGTTCTCCTGGATAGAAAAGTGTACCCTCAGGAAGAGCATAAATATCCACATTATCTCCTTCAAAAAGATGAAGAACATCTTCCAGCCCAGCAAATATCCCCCATGGATAATTGTTAGGAGTCCTTTTCAGAAATACTTCCATTTTTACTTTCTTACTTATTCCCTTGGCCTTCAAGACCTGCACCGTCCTTACAAAATAAACATCAGTAGTATAGTTTGCCTTTATTTTTTCTTCATCAGCAATATAAAACATTATTCAGCTCCTTCTATAAGTTAAACAATATCCACCTTTAAAACTTCTTTCATCTGTCTCAAAGCACACTGATGGTCCTCCAGAGAAAGGGGAGCGACCCCCCTCTCAACCACTTTAACATCAAAACCTCTTACTCTTGCACCAGCTGCGGTATAAAGCACGCAAATGTGAGTTACACAGCCTGTTAATCTCACAGTAGTAACCCCAATATCCCGGAGAATTTCCTCAAGATCGGTTTTATAAAACCCGTTATAGGTGGTCTTTTCAACTATTATATCCCTACTCTGCGGGGCAAGTTCATCTATCACCTTTGCTCCTTCTGTTCCTTTTACAGCATGAGGAGGCCATATCTTAAATTCCGGATCATCAGGATCATGGGCATCACAAATATAAAGAATGGGATTTCCTGCTGACCTTGCTTTTTCAATCTCTTCCTTAATTACAGGTATTATCTCCCTTGTAGAAGGAACCTCAAGGGGGGCTCCTTCTCTTACAAAATCATTTAACATATCAATAATAAGTAAAGCTTCCTTTTCCCCCATAACAACCTCCTTGCTATTTTACCCTGCCTCCCACAGTTAACCTGGAAATAAGCACAGAGGGCATTCCATCCGTCACTGGAACTCCTTGACCATCTTTACC
>JALTID010000241.1 GCA_027004335.1 bacterium | reverse complement strand
CAAAAGAGGTGTACTACTTATTCTTTCATCCAAAGAAGTCACCATAACCAAATAAGGTGTCTTCCTTTCTTTTTTGGGCTTGAAAGAGAATCCTTTTGTCTCTTTAGCATAATTATACATTTTTATCTCTCTAATATAGCCTTTAAAGAAACGGCCGGGGACTCCACCTATTCTTAAAGGTTGAGCAGAAGAAATCATCTTTTTGGGGATACTTTTGCTGACTAAAGGAGAAAAATCTACAGAAAGTGCCAAACTGTTCCGCGTTTTGATTAAAATTATCTTATGCCATATATTCGGTTGTCTCACAGGGCAAGAGACTAAATAAATTTCATTATTCTTAGAGGTATTCTGCATTCCATATCTAGTATATCCAGTGAAACCTCTGCTTCCCTGATCAACGTAAAGAGCAAAAGAGCTGTTGGAATCCCAGAATTCACCTCTCTTACCAATAATTAATCGATAGGTTCCAAAACCTTTTTTCTTGGGATTCTCTCCTAGTTTTGCTAAGATTTCAACAGTAAATTCATTTCCTATTTCCAAAGAAGAGGAGTGTTTAACCTCCACATAATTATCCACTCCATCAAAAAAGAGAGAATATCCTTTCTCTTCTTTTATCCATTTAGCTCCAAAGATAACCCCATCGTTCCCATTACCACTTTTATCCTTTAAGATATTACCCTGCCCCTCAGAAAAATCATACTCCAGAACAAGCCCTTTCTCTTGGCTAAAAACCTCTTTTGTCCCTATAACGATAAAAAGAGTCACTAAACCTATAAACCCTATACTTCTTAAAACTCTCAATATCTTCCCTTCTTCTTTTTTATTAATCATAAGTATCTCCAACCTTCTGGTGTCTTAACAAATTGATAGTAGCCAGAGACACCTGTCCAACTATCATCAAACCAATGACTATTAACCACTTAGCAATAACCATCTTTATTCACTTCCTTCTGCCCATTTTTGAAGGTTGTTGTTCTTCACTTACTGATTTTTCTCTTATTTTCTTCTCTACCTGTCTACAGGTAGGGAATCTCTCTTTTACTATTCCTCCTGTTTTCTGGATCAAGAGGAAAGAAAGTGCTGAGGCAAAGATGCCTGCTTCTTTAAGAGAACCTTTCTTAAGATATTTGAATAAGAATCCTGCATGCCAGACATCCCCCGCTCCTGTAGGGTCACAAATTTCTCCTGGAAAAGATGGAATCTTGAAAAAATCTTCTCCTCTTATTACAATAGCACCCTTCTCCCCCCTTGTCAGAACTGAAATCTTTGCTCCCCACTCAATAAACTTGTAGGCCGTATCTACTTCCTCACTATCTCCAAACAAACACCTGTAATCTTCTTCCCCTCCTTTTACTATCTCAAAGTAAGGAGTCACTCTTCGAATTAAATTTATTCTTTCTTCTTTTGTAGATTTACCATCTTCTCTGGAGGAAGCGCCTCCAAATCCACTTAATTCCATGGATAACCTGCTCCCCTTCTGGTGCAGGAATCTTATTACACTTTCCGAAACTTCATAATCTACGGGGGCTATCAAGAAAAACTGAGCATTAAAGTAATTCTTTGGTATGTCCTCAGGAGAAATATCTTCTGCTTTCTTTAAAAATTTCAACCTTTTATCCCCTGACCTTTTGTAGATGAGGAGATTTGCAGTGGTATTTTTATCCATTCGGATTCCTTCAGTATCAACTCCTGTCTCCTTGAACACCCCTAGTAATTCCTCGGGCAGGTCTTCTCCTATTTTTGTGACTAGCCCTACCTTAAGCCCTAATACTGAGGCACATACAGAAGCATAGGCAGCAGGACTTCCCAGTACCGGACCTATCTCCTTTCCATCAGGGAAAATAATCTTCTCTTTTAAAAGGTGACCAATTACTACTAAATCAAAAGTAGATTTCACTTTTACCTTGCCCTCTTTCCTTCAATAAACTCATCTATTGCTTTTCTGGCTTCTTCCTCTGAAGGATACTGAACTGGCCCGCTTTTCATAAGATAGGAGGACGCACTCTCCAATACTCCACCAATACCTCTATCCTTGGCTAACTTACAACATCTTATAGCATCTACCATCACACCGGCAGAATTGGGACTGTCCACAACATGAAGTTTTGCTTCTAATTTTATTGGTGTTCCTCCAAAATTCTCTCCCCATATTTCAATCCTGCAGATTTTATCGTCCTCTAGTACTTCTAACTGTGATACATTTACTGAAAATGGTGCATCGTATTTCATTACCGCGTCTACTCCTCTTTTCTTGGAAGCATGCTTACTTTTCCCTCTACTATAATCTGTTAAGTTCCAGAAATCAGTATTGCCTCCATAATTCAATTGATATGACTTCTTAATTTTTATACCCCTTTGCTGACACAGATTAAGAAGGTCTCTATCAAGAATTGTTCCTCCAAGTTGACTCTTGTAATCATCTCCTACTATAGGAACCTTATTTTTTTCTGCTCTTTTCCTAAATTCTTTATCGTTAGCAATCAAAACAGGAATTCCATTAACAATACCGCAGCCAGCTTTCAAAGCAGCTTTGGCATAGAACCAGGCTGCTTTCTCTGATGCAGTGGGAAGATTAATGACTATAACATCTACTTTTGCCTCTTCCAAAATTTTTGCCACTTCATCAACATCATTAATCTCTTCTTCAGAAGAGATTTCAACATATTTTTTAAGATGCTCTGTTACTCCATCTAAAACAGGTCCCATTAAAACCTTTACTCCGAGATGAGGAACATCACAGAACTTCATTGTGCAGTTAGGAGGAGCCCAGATTGCCTCGGATAAATCCTTGCCTACTTTGCGAGCATCAATATCAAAGGCAACTACTGGAACAATATCAGAAACTTTGTATCCTCCTAATACTGGATGCATTAAACCTGAAATCACCTCTCCCTCTTCTAATTTTCCATTTTTAGTTTTCAATTTCTCATAGTAGAATCTCCCCTGCACTAAAGAACTTGTGCAATTGCCCACTCCTGCTATTGCTACTCTTATCTCTGGCATTGCTCCTCCTTTTTGTGTTTTACCCTATTTTTTTCATTTTCTTCATCCTTTACCATTTGGCGCTGAGGCATCGGCGGATAGTAAATCCATAAATGGCTTATTCTATCACTTTCTCCCAGGTAAATTTCACCATCTTTACCTGTAACTGCTGATTCAAACTCATAACCATACCAGGGTGTTTCAACAGTTGCCAGTGGAACGCCTAAATCCTTAAGCTCCCGAGTCTCTGGATTATAACAGACTAAATGTGCACAACTACCCGGTTCACCTGCAACACCAAATACTCTTCCAACTTTATCGACAGTAATTGCTCTAATTCTTGTTTGGTCAATAGGTTTACCAAAAGCGGTTATAGTTCTTTCAATAGGGTCAAAAACGAACAGTATCCCATCTATACTTCCACCATAAATCAATCCGGTCTCTTCATCCAGAGCCCAGGAATCTACCCGATTATATAATTCCCTGCCCTTTAAAGAGGGGGTAAATAAACCCATATCTTCCATCCTGTCCTTTTCGGGGTCATATCTGAAAAGTTCGCCCAGGGCTTTTGCTCCATAAACCACTCCTTCTTTATCCATAATCAACTTTTTGGAAAATTCATTAACTTCGTCAACAAGCCCTTTAATTATTGCCTTCCCTTTAGAAATATCATAGATAAAAAATATGCCTTTTTTATCCGAGAGCCCGTATAACAATTTTCTTTTTTCATCTAGCACTAATGAGGTAATCCCTTCTCCTTTGGCCGGGGTAGTCAAAACCTCCATCTTTCCTACAGAATGACATGGGTCAATTATACTGTGAAAGATTTGGTCTTCTACAGGTGTATCAAATACCTCTCTTATCCCTTTCCCTTCAATATCGAGTTTCTTTATCGTTACTTCACAGGGGGAATAGGAGAATAAAAAACCTTCACCGTTTCCATCTGCCCTTGCCACTGCCCCGAATATCTTCCCTCTTTCCTCGGCAACAAGAGAGGTTATTCTCAAATTCTCTCCGACTATCCCTATATCTACCACTGCATCAGCATCAGGGGAAGGGTCATAATAAAATAAATGTGCTCTTTTACCAGAAGTCCCCCCATAAATCTTGCCATTATGATAGAAGGTAAGGGCAGTAATAGCCGATTCCTCTGGAGGTATAGGTTTTGTAAAAGCAATAGGTCCTAAACGGCGAACTTCAATATGTCCTTCACTGACAAAGGCTGATTTCTCATATTCAGCCCTTATCTTCAAAAATTTTTTTATTCTCTCTCCCTTAAATCTTTCCTCCTCCCCCGGAGGAACCGGCCACTTTTTCTTTTTTAGATCCATCATTTCACCCCACTGTTTAATTTTCTTATCCCCAATGTCTTGGTATCCCGCTGACTTTTGAGCTTTGGCCGTTGCACTTTGCCCCTTCATACTTAAATATCTTCGTCGGACTATTACCCACTTCAGCAAAATAAAGGTTGCCGTAGAAATCTTTTGTTCCCCTTGAGATATGATCTGCTGGCTTCCCTTGATAGGTTATTTCTCCAATAATCTCTCTTTTTAAGGTTTCTGTATTTAAGCGAATAAGATGTGGTGAATAACCTTTCCCTGCAGGAAGGTTTGCACAAAAGTAAAGGTAACCATCATCCCCAAATACCAGACCGGCCACATTACTGTTTATTATATGCCACCATTCTTCTCTCTCTTCTCCATATGCTTTACCCAGGTCATAAATCTTGTTCTTCTTAAAATTGTAGCAGAAAAGTCTTTCTCCAAATGTCCAGGTTACCCCATAGACACTCTCACCGTCAGGAGAAGGTGTTACATCAATCAAAACATTATGAAAACCATTTCTGAAATTAGCATGAGGAATTTGAATCCCTGTATCAATTAACTCTTCGTTATCTCCATCACACTTTATTAAATTTCCGTAATCACCGGTAGTATATGCGTTCTCTTCATTATCAAGAAATATACATTGAGGATTGATACTGCCTATACGACCTAGATCACGCACCTCATGCTTATTCAAATCATAGATAAAGAAGTGGTCTCTCGGATATGAAATACCATAAATTTTTCTCCTCTTGCAACTTATAGCCATGCATCTGCTTCCTTCATGAGGAAGAAGAAAATCAGTGAAGAGGATTTCTCTCTTTCTCGGGTCATAACCAAATATTCCTGAGCCTCTAAAATTCTTTATCGGATGGCTCCAGCAGTTCCAAGGTCTCCAGATAACATCTCCTAAAGGAGGCCCTGTGCAATGTGTTGCACCATAAAGCATTCCTTCATCATCGGAAACTAAAGAGTAATGAATTTTGGCATGGGCTGCCTCTCCACTATCTTCAGGTATCCCTAATACTTTTGCCACTTCTAATAAATATTCTATCTTTTCTTTCTCCGGGTCATAGCTGACTATATAGGCACTCAAGCCTCCTGTCATCTCTCCACAGACAGCAATATAAATATTACCATCCACCCCGGTAATCAATGACCAGCATGTATCATGCACCGGCAATTCATTAAATACTATCGGTTTAAATTTAATATTTTCCATATTCCTTAACCAACTCTATCACATATTTATAATTTTCAAAACTTACTGATAGAGGAACAGAATGGTCAGAATGATAAAGATAGCCACCACCTTCTTTGACAATTAAAATCTTACTTTTTATCTCTTCTTCTATCTCTTTTTCTAAACCAGACATCTTTCGCACATCAATATTTCCCACAAAAACTAAATCTTTTCCATAAGTTTTCTTTACCTACGCACATCATTCCCAGCCTTTGCTTCTAAAGGGTGAATAGCAGTAATGCCTGTCTCTATCAATAAAGGTAAGGCTTCATTTAATTTACAGTCGGTATGATACATAACCGGTAGCCCTTGAGATTTAAAGAAATCACATAATCTATTATGACAAGGAAATAATAACTCTTTGTAGGTCTTTGGAGAAATCAACATTGCGTTCTTATAGGCAATATCATCACTAAAGTGAAAACCATCAACTGCTATCCCCTCTTTACTTATTTTTTTATAAGATTCTATAATTATAGTTAACTGCATAATTCACTGCACAAATTTCCTTTTTTTAAAAACTTACTAATCCAGGAATCTGCATAAGAAAGTCTCTGAGAAAATTTTCTAAAATTCTCTCTCACCAAGAATTTAAGGT
>JALTID010000240.1 GCA_027004335.1 bacterium | reverse complement strand
TATAATACTTGATCTCACTCCACCAATCGGTGAAGCTTATATTAACCCCTTTCCGCCATATTCATTACCCTTTACTTCTTCAAGGGTTGTCTTTGTTTTTCTGAGAGATGTTGAAGATAATTATATGGTTAGCTCGTATAGAGTGAATTTAATTGGAAACAAGTTAATTCCGGGGAACTGGAAACCATATGTAACTTCTGATACTTATACTCTCCCCGTGTCTCAGGAAGGGAGATATAGCTATGTTGTTGAAGTATCTGACAGTGCGGGAAATACAGGTATTAATGGAAGAGGTTTAATTGCCTATGATGCAACTCCACCTGGCGGAGAAGTGTATCTAAAAGATTATCAGGTGCCTTCTACCGGGCCTATCGTAACTCTTTATTTTGATAAGGTTACAGATAATCTTTCCCCTCTCTGCTGCTGGAGATATGGTGAAAAAATCACCACGGTGGGACTCTCAAGATGGAAAGAGATGGCAAATAGTGTTACTTTTTCAGTTTCTTCCACAGCTGAAGTAAAAAATATA
Source organism: bacterium (assembly GCA_027004335.1). Lineage (GTDB taxonomy): Bacteria > JALSQH01 > JALSQH01 > JALSQH01 > JALSQH01 > JALTID01. The sequence goes on along the minus strand of JALTID010000240.1, from coordinate 5,666 downwards.
ATGGTGGAAATTAAGGATTATGCTGGTAATGTTACAGATTATTCTTTTAGAGTTACTGTAACTTCTACCAGGGGGACCCTGAAAGGGATTTTGAAACCACAGAAATACTCTCTAAATCAGAGAGAATTTTCCCTTGATAGTAAGGGTAAAATAGATCCTTCTTTCCCTTTAGTTTTTCATTCTAAAAGCAAAGTTAAGGAAATTAGAATAGAAGCAGTAAGGGGTAATCGGCGAGAAATTGTAAAAGGTAATTTCTTATATCTCGGGTCTGATTCAGGTAAATTCACATACAGTTTTATTCCTCTTCATCCTTTTCCATCTACCTCTACCCTAATAATTACAGCAGATTTTCTTTCTGATAAGACCAAAACACTTACTGTAAAAGTTGGGGAAAATAATTTACCTGATATTACTTTTACTCCTAACCCCTTTTCAACTTTAAATACAGATACGGTTAAAATTGAATTTTCCAGAGATATGTACATTGGGAGTGCTGAAGCACTTCTACTATCTGGAGATAAATCTTTTCATCTTCCTCTCTCAAAAAAATTACGATGGGTCTCTCCACGACTGCTGAGAGTTCAGATTCCATCTTTCTTGGTAAATAGCGGAAGGGATATTGAAATAATAGTTGGAAAGATTCTTACCACTGGCGGATTGGTGATCCCTCCTGAACTTCTCAAGGTAAAGTATTTTGTAGGTAGTGTAACTGATTCTCAATTTATTGGTTTTTTCCCCAAAAAAAGCATAATAAATAACATATTATGGCTTTTTTTTACAGGCAAGGTTGACCTTCAGAAACTTAAAAATAATATTTCAATATATGACGAGTGGAATAATTACTATGATTTTGATATCAAGGCTCCTCCTCTGAATTTAGATTATGATAATGGAGTTGCTCTTCTTGTTATAAAAGATAGGGTCCCTCAAAATTCCCGGATTACGGTGGAGATGAGAGGATATCCATATCTTTTTACTTCAGAGACAGGCGAAGTAATTAAAAGGACTTTTACTTCAGATAGGGATAGTTTTCCGCAATTTTTTGATTATTATGTGAAACCTGGAAGGATAATTGTTGAAACCGATAAATGTGTTCCTTGGGTTAGAAATCCTGAGCTTATCTGGGAAATTTTCAGAAAGGATCGGGAGGAATTTTATCTTCCTGTGATTACAAGTAATTTTTATGAAGATAGAGAGTACCCCGGGTGCAGATGGATAGTTCCATTTTTCTCACAGTTAGAAGATGGGGCAGTTCTTTCTACTTCCCCCCACCTGTCCAGAAAGAAAATCAACAGGAAAGATGTGGAAGAAGCAGCAGTTTATAAGTTCTTCACCGTAGATGATAGGTCATTGAATTTGAGTTGGGAGACAAAATCTGATGTTGATCTCCAACTTGTCACGCTTACTTCTCCTGATGGTATCAGGAAGTTGCTTTTACCTGGTTATATGAGAAATTATAAATTTGATTTTTCCCCGCATGGAAAAGTTAGATTTACATGGTTGGGTTTTTCCGGGATCAGGGACACTGGGTTAAGATTATTAAAGACTTACTATGATTCTATGAACATTACAGGCTTATTTAGTGATCGTGATGAATCTGAGTTAGTTATTAGAATTGCTGAGAAAAAGATTGTAAAATTACATCCTCTTCTGGTAATCACTGATCAAAAAGGGAACCCGGTAATTTCAGTTAATGTCTCTTCTCCTGAAATAACTTTGAATTTACCTGAGGGTAATTACTTTACGGGGCTTTTTACCGAAGATTTAAAACCTCTTATTCAACCAGGTGCTATTACCCTTGTACCTGGTGAGCCAGTGGAAATTCAGTGGTAGATGAGTAGAATGAGAAAAGTTTCTTCTCCTTATCCTTCAAGGGAATTACGAGTTATTTTTGTAAGTATTTTGCTGATAGTTATAATTGGCACCGCTGGTTACATGATCATAGAAGGATGGAATTTTCTTGATTCTTTTTTTATGACAATAATTTCCATAAGTACGGTAGGATTTAATGAAGTGCATCCTCTTAATAACGCTGGCAAGGTATTCACCGTTGTACTGATATTTGGAGGGATAAGTGTCCTGGCTTATTCTGTCCACTATTTTGGCCAGAAGCTGGTTGAAGGAGGTCTTAGAAATATTTTCGGGAGGAGAAAATTGGAAAGAGAAATTTCTTTGTTAAAAAACCATTACATTGTTTGTGGCTTTGGAAGGATGGGAGGAATAGTTGCTAAGGAATTGAAAAAGAGAAAAAAGAAGGTGATTGTCATTGAGAAGGATAAGGAATTAGTTGAAAAATTAAGGGAAGAAGAATGGTTATTTATTCAGGGAGATGCTACTGATGAGGATGTGCTAATAAGGGCGAATATCAGGCAAGCACGGGCTCTCGTTGCAACTTTAAAGGATGATGCAGATAATCTCTACCTTACTATAACTGCTAGGGAATTGAATAATAAGCTCTTTATTGTGGCAAGATCCACTGATGCAAAGGTGGAAAAGAAAATGTTGAGAGCTGGTGCAAATAAGGTAATAAGTCCATATCGTCTTGGTGGCGTAAGAATTGCCAATGCCCTTTTGCGGCCAGAGGCTATAGAATTTATTGAACTTGCCATGGAAGGGTTTGATGTGGCAATGGAGGAGATACCTGTGGAAGAGAATTCTCCTTTTGCAGGGAAAAAGTTAAAAGATTCTGGATTGAGGGACAGGTATGGTGCAATAGTAGTTGCAATTAAGAGAGACATTGCTAACTATATTTTTAATCCAGGTCCAGATGAAAAATTGAAAGCAGGTGATATAATGATTGTTATTGGTAAAGCTGATATGCTTGAGAGGATAATGAAGGATAATAATCTGGAGGCGTAGGATGTACAAAAATGGAGTTAAAAGGATTTATTTCATGGGAATTGGTGGAGTTGGGATGGGGAGTCTTGCTGCCATGTTTCAGGAAAAAGGATACATTGTTGGAGGATCTGACAGGGGTATCTATTCCCCGATGAAAGAATTTTTGGCTGAGAAAAATATAGAAGTGTATGAAGGGTATGATCCCAGAAATATTGTTGATTTTTCCCCTGACTTAATAATTGTTGGGAATGTTATTTCGCCAGATAATCCCGAGGTTCAGATGCTTTTTACAATGAAAGGAGTTCATTATGTTTCTATGCCAGAAGCCATTAAGGAGTTTTTTTTAAAAGATAAAAAAATTGTGGTCATAACAGGGACTCATGGGAAAACCACCACAACTTCCCTCATAGCATGGATACTTGAAAAGGGAGGCATTGATCCTTCTTTTCTCGCCGGAGGGATTTCCAGGAATTTCAAAAGCTCTTACAGGTTAGGTGATGGTGAGTGGTTTGTCATTGAGGGAGATGAATATGATTCTGCTTTTTTCGATAAGTCTCCCAAATTTCTCCATTATCCTCCTGATATTTTAGGGATAACCCATATTGAATATGATCATGCTGATATTTTTCCATCTATTGAGCAGATTAAAGAGTTTTTTGTGGTTTATATCTATTCTCTGAAAAAGGATAATTATGTGATTTACAATGGTGAAAATCCTGATGTTGTTGAAGTTATAGAGAAAGGTGATTTACCTTCATCTGAATCTTTTTCTCTCAGCGAAGGTAACTGGACTGGCGAGATTACAGGAGTTTCGGAGATGAAGCAACACATAATTGTCAGGCATATAGGGAATGACTTTCTTGAAGCGGATTCTCTCATCATTGGTGAGCATAATCTGAGAAACATTCTATTAGCAGTCGCTGCTGCAATCAGAGTAGGGGTTTCAAGAGAAAAAATAATTGAAGGAATTGAAACATTTGAAGGAGTGAAGAGAAGGCAGGAAGTAGTAACGGCTACAAATGATTTTATTCTGGTAGATGATTTTGCCCATCATCCTACTGCTGTGAGAGAAACTATTTCATCTATAAAAAAAAGGTTCCCTCTGCGAAGATTATGGGCTATTTTTGAACCGAGGAGCAACACATCTCGTAGAAATGTTTTCCAGTTTCAATTTCCAGCATCTTTTGCTGAAGCGGATGTGGTCGTGATTTCAAAGATTCTTCAGAGGGGCTCTGTCCCGGAGGAGGAATTTTTAGATGTGGAAAAAGTGGTTGATGAAGTTAAAAATCACTGGCATAGAGAAGCATATGTTGGGGAAAGTGTTAACCATATTCTCAACCTTATTGATGAAAATGCAAGAAAAGGTGATGTGTTTCTTATAATGTCTAACGGAGCTTTTGGTGGTTTAAAGGAGAAAATTTCTGAATGGATAAAAAAAGTAGGCTGATACTGCTCTTCTCCACACTCTTGTTCTTTTCATCTTGCAACACTGCAGAGTATCTTCTAAAAGCTGCAAAATTAGAACTTAATCTTCTTTCCCATGAGAGAAAGATAGATGAGGTAATTTCTGATAGGTTAGTTTCTCAAGTTATTAAAAATAAGCTAAGGCTTGTTTTAACAGTGAGAAATTTTGGTATAAAAAATTTTGGACTCACACCGGGGAGAAGTTTTCTCTATTATTCCAGAATCTCGGAGAATAATCTTGTATATGTTCTTGTTGCCGTTAAATCTACATCATGGGATGTTAAAACATGGTGGTTTCCCATTGTAGGGAGAATCCCATATCTGGGTTTTCCCGATTACGATTCGGCATTAAGGTATGGGGAAAAATTAAAAAAATCCAAATTTGATGTAGATATCAGAACTGCTGTTGCTTTCAGTACCCTGGGATATCTTCCAGATCCTGTTACATCCATTCTTCTTGAAGATTCTTCTCTTGAAGTAGCCGAAACACTTCTGCACGAGATGACCCACGAGACGGTTTATTTTTATGGAGAAACTGAATTTAATGAACATCTTGCTATTCTTGTAGAAAATATTGGTGGGATAAGATTTGCAAAAAACTATTGGGGGATCCCTTCTCCTCAAGAGAAAAAAGCTGAGGAAAAATGGCATGATACACTTTTGTTCGGGAGATTCATTTCAGAAGTGAAAGATGAACTTGAGAATATATATAAGAAAAATGAACCTGATTCTGTAAAATTGGAGGATAGAGAAATTCTTCTTCAAAAGTTTTCGGAAGAATTTAATTCATTACCTTTTAAGTCTGATGAATTCAATGGATTCAAATTATTGCCTCCAAACAATGCAAGGTTGCTTCAGGTACTGATTTATTATGGGAAGATAAATAGCCTTTATGATGATTTCAAGAAATGTGGGATTAGTTTAAAAAATTTTCTTGAGTTCGCAGGAAAGAAGCCGTCCCATATTTCTCCATGGAAGTGGGTGAAAAAGTGCAAAAAATACCATGGGTAAATATAATTCTATTGTTAACTACACTGGTGACTACCACTCTTGCTGGTGCCCTGCAATTAGGTGTTGATTTAACGAAAAGTGATCTATGGACAATTACACTGAAGGGTTTACCTTTTTCAATTTCCCTGATGTTTGTCTTGGGAATCCACGAACTGGGTCATTATTTCACAGCAAAGAGATTCGGGGTTGAGGTAACTCTACCATATTTTATACCCGCTCCTACTCTTCTTGGGACTTTTGGTGCTTTTATAAAGATGAAATCACCAGTTTACACGAGAGACCAACTTTCACTGGTTGCTGTTATGGGGCCAGTTACTGGATTTATAGCTGCAATTATTGTAACACTTATAGGG
>JALTID010000239.1 GCA_027004335.1 bacterium | reverse complement strand
AAGGATCCAGTTCACAAAATCACATATCTGCTTTATCGCTTTTTTAGACAAATCTATCAAGACCAGAGTTCTATCCTCTATTTTTTCATAAGACTTCATCTCAGGTATTTTAATAAGGCTTGCTGCTGGCATATCACCAAGCTGCGGATCAACTGGCCCCATGACTGCATTGTGATCCATATATATCTCATCAGCCGCAAGAGCAATAGGAGTTCCACCGCTCATCGCATGATCCATCCTGACCTCCTACCATGGCAGTATTTCATGAAGATAATCTTTTTCATTTCCACCTCTTAATCTTATAATAATTGCCCATATAACACCAAATACAAAACCACCAACATGCGCCCACCATGCAACTCCCCCGCGAGTAGCAGAGGCGTAGAGAGCTGAAGAAGTTCCATACAGAAATTGTATAAAAAACCAGAGGAAAAGATACAGGATCGCAGGGAGATATACAATATCAATAAAAATAAAAATTATTAGCAATGTCAGCACCCGGGCGTAAGGATAAAAAACCATGTAGGCACCTAAAACCCCTGCAATAGCTCCACTTGCACCAATAAGAGGGATATTGGTATAAGGATTTATTATGTACTGGGTAAACACGGCAATACAACCTGATACAAGATAAAAAATTATGTAATGAAAATGGCCCAGGCGATCCTCAACATTGTCCCCAAAAATATAGAGGAACCACATATTTCCTATAATATGAAACCAGCCTCCATGAAGAAACATAGAATAAAAAACTGGAAGAATGAGAGTGAAAAAGGGAAGATGCCGTTCTATTCCCACACTAAATCTAAGGGGAACGAAACCATATTGTGCAAGAAATATCTGAAAATGACTCCCCAGCGAAATCTCATAGAAGAACACAATAAAATTTAAGATAATTATTGAATAATTAACCCAGGGAAAGGTTCGCGAAGGAATATCATCTTTTAAAGGAAACATCTATGCCATAAGCCCCTTATCTGAATCTCAACAAAGCAGCAACTTCTCCCCTTTCTTCCAATTTTTCTGTGAGGAAATTAATATGTTTCACCCTTGAACTATTCAGGATGGCAAGATCATATATTTTGTTTAGTACATTATTCAGCTTTTCCATTTCGTTTCCGCAGTAAGGACACTTCTCCATGTTTAGAGAAACATAATAGCATGAGGGACATGCATATCCTTCCTCATTAAAAGATGGAGAAATAAGCAGTGTTTCTACCTTACCCTCATACAATGCGTTAAGGGAATCGGATATCCCTGCTGTTGCCTTCCCATCTGTACCGAGATTCTCCTCTAATTTCCTGAAAAGTTCTTCCTCCTCTTCCCTTTTCAGGTCCTTTTCAATAGACTCAATCTTCTTTAATATTTCTTCTCTCCCAGCATTTATATCAAGGCCAGTTATCTCTCTAACGAGCCTGTTTTTAATTTCATAATCAAGATTCTCGTTTAACATAGAAAGATAATTTGCACTGGAAGCAAGTATAACACCATCAATTTCTTCTTCCTCTATTATCTGCTTTGCAAGAAGCATTATATTTTTAAAATGCCTGTATGTGTGGTACATCACATGCCGTTTGATCCTATTCTCAACAGCCCCATAATCATTAAAATCCTCGACCCTGTGAATTCTTTCTCTGATGTTCATATACTCTCTTATTTTCTTCATAAAATATTCAAGAAACCTGACTCTTTCTTTATCAAAAAGGATCAGGAGATACCTCTTAAAATTGGACATGACCTCATCAAGGAGGAGATAGTTGGGTAATTCCGAAACAGTTATAAAATCATTCCTTGGTAATTCTTCAGGAATTTTAAACAGGACATCAAGAGCCAGGCTACTGCTGTAAAACCACACTATGGACTTTGCACCTGAAAAGTCAATAGAATTTATCTCTCTTTCCATATAATCCATGTCACTGTAAATTCTCTTGATCTCTGCACGGGGGTATTTCGCCTCAAGTCTCAAATTTTCTTTGGCTTCCTTAACAAGATCCTTCAATTTTATCTTCCATTCTTTCTCCTTGAATCTGATAGGATTAATAGAAAGATAGAAATTGATTAGAGGATGTTCGCTTCTAACAAACTGCCGTAGCCTTCTAATCTCTTCATTAAGAACAATCATACTGTACCTCCGACTTATCCTTTATCATTACATCACTATCTCTGTTCTTATATAATAACATAATCAGGGAAATTGAAAAAGGAAGGGTTGAAGTTAACTCCACATGAAATATAATTTCTTCAAAGAGGTACAATTATGGAACAAAAAGTCAGACTCCATTCTTCGCGACAGTGGGTTGGGGAACCAGTAATAATTGAGAAAGGATATGCTGAGGTTGAATTTTTCACTTTTTCAGAAATGGCAGTAGATGAAAGAGGTATGGTAAATAACAATTTTCTTTTAGCCCCAGCAGAATATGCAGCAACACTTGCTGTTAATGAGAATTTCCTCTTTGTGGAAAAAATGGAAATAGATTTCCTTCTCCCTGTAAGAATTGGAGAGAGAATCAGGGCTACAGCCCGCCTCACAGAAGAAAAAGATCACATATATAAAGTAAAAGTGGAAATTTATAGATTTGAAGAGCTTGCTGCAAGAGGTATTTTTTATATAAAAAAATACGAAAAACACCTCCTGCCATCCTTTTAGTTACTGATAAATCTTAATCTCCCACCATCTTGTTTTTGCAGTTTCTATCTTTAGCTTGTTGCCCCTATCATCTTTTATTAAAACGGGCTCCTCTCCATTGCTTCTAACACGAATAGTGATTTCACCATTTTCTTCAAAATAACAGGAAGGTGTATTATTTTCACATAAAGGAAGAGTCTCAGAATTCAGAGTTAAACTTTTAGTATCAAGTACACCAGTAAGGTAATTATAAAAAACATTCCCTTCGTAGTCCTTCCATGTGAGGTTCTTTCCTTTATAAAAATGAACTTCCCTCCAGTCATCTCTCATATCAAGGGTAACAACTGAAGAATCAGCACCCGGGGGGGCTTCAATAGTATCAATATCAGAGGGAAGCAACTCTATTATTCCACCCTCTCTTACATAGACAGGGATCCTCTCAAGAGGCGCATTTACTTCAAGCCATTGACCCTTTGACTCTATTACCGATCCATCCCAGAAATTGTACCACCTGCCCCGGGGGAAATAAGTTATTTTATGTACTGCTCCTCTCTCCTCCACTGGAGCAACCAGCAAAAATGGACCAAGCATATACTGAGTCTGAAGAGAAATTGTATTTTGATCCTCAGGGAATTCCATATACATATGTCTTATAAGTGGAATACCCTCAGCACCCGCGGAGATCGCCTCACTGTAGAGATAGGGGAAAAGCCTCTGGTGCCATATTGCGTAAAATTTGTACCACTGAAGAGTGTAATTATCCCTGTGAAAATTCCAGTTGGCAAAGGCAAGATATCCGTGGTGGGTCCTCATCACAGGGGAAAAAGCACCAAATTCTGTCCATCTTAGAAATAGTTCCTTATCAGAAGGTGGATTCCCTATGGACATATATCCAGCTATATCAGACCCGTACATAACTGTTCCGCTCCAACCTACATTGATTCCAACGGCAATTGCCGTGGGAAAACCATCATCAATGGAAAAATCCGTACTCTGATCCCCTGGCCAGTAGACAGGTGTGAGAGCCTGATCTCCAATATATCCTGACCTGGTAAAATAAACAAAATTTTTTCTTTCCGTATACTTATCCATCACGTCTCTATTCAAGCTGTGCCATAGCAGAGGATAAAGATTATGATAATAACTCCCCGGGCCTTTTGAGCTCATACTATCATAGGGTAACCACTCACCATAATCCGCCATCCAGCCGTTAACACCCAGCTTAATGGCATCTAACATCTTTTCCTCTGCCCAGTTCCACGCATCCTGATTGGTAAGATCAAGCAGACCACCCCATGTAAGAGAGGGAAGAAAAATATTATATGGTTTTTCCTCTTTACCCATAACAAAAAAATTTCCCGGTACTTCATTCCACACGCGTGAGTTAGGATCCAGGAAAGAATTAAAGTAAACTAAAAAATGGAACCCCTCTTTATGCAACCATGTAACCATAGTTTCAAAATCTGGATAGAGGTCCCTTCCCACATCCCAGTTATAAACGAATCTATACAGGTCCCCATCTCTTGTTGCCTCTCCTCCCCAGTCCTCGGTCCAGATAGCTGTAGAGGGTATTCCATTTGACCTCAGAATGTTTGCCACCTGCTCCACATTACCCTTCCCACCAATTGCATCATTCCACGGGGAAAAATACCATCTCTGTGGTAATATGGGCTTACCTGTAAGCGTGGTGTATTCCTCTATTACCTCCTTTGGGGTTTTCCCAACTATGAAATAGAGGTCAAAAGTAGTAGCATCCACCTCAACACTCCAGTGATTCTCGTCACCTTTACAGAGGTTGAATTTACTCCTGTAGGAAGTATCAACAAGAAAACCAAACCCTGCAGGATCATAGAAATATGGCAGCGGGTAGTAAGAGGTATGTCTGGAACCCACAACGAACCAGAGGGGATTGGTATCACTCTCCATGATTTTTCTGATTCCTTCTTCACTTACCCAGATATTAAAAGCTTCCCCTTTTTGATCAGTGAGATATGTCTGGGCACCAAAGCCTAAAAAGTGATCTATATCTCTGCACCTGAAAATTAATCTAACACTATTACCCTTAGGTGAAGATACTTCTGCCTTTAATATACTTCCCCCTGCGGGTGAAAATTCTACCTTTATCCCATTCTTCCACAGAGCTACTCGTGGTGAAAGGGAGACAAGCCCCCCTTTATCTTCAGAGAGATACTCTTCCTCAAATTTTGTGTATCCTGTAAAAAAATATGCATAAATTTTTTTATTAATTGCAACTGTTCCGGTAATATCCGCAATTTCACTACCGCCTGCAAAAATCCTGAGAACTCCATTTTCACTATTAAGGGAAATATTTCCCACGATTTTAAAACTTTCTTCATTTTGCGTCGGAGCGCAGCTTAAAAGGAAAAGTAAAAGAAAGACCAAAAAATTCTTCATATTTCTTCACCCCCTGTAACGGATAATTTTTCTCTCAGCCAATCCCCGATAAAATTGAAAGACATAACAGTAAGCATTATCATAAACCCGGGAAAAAGAGCAATGTGGGGAGCCTGCTGAAGGTATTCAATTCCATCGCTTATTATCCTTCCCCAGCTGGGGATATCCTGAGGGCCGAGCCCCAAAAACGAAAGCGACGCTTCAGTGAGAATGGTGCCCGCCATGCCAAAGGTCATCTGCACAAGCACTGGTGGAAGAGCCTGGGGAATTATGTAGAACAGGATTATTCTCCACCATGGCATTCCAATGGCTCTGGCTGAAAGTACATATTCCTCCTCTCTAATAGATAGGACCTGTCCTCTCACAAGTCTTGCATATCCAACCCATCCCATGGCTGATAGCGCAATTATTATATTTTCCAAACTTGGACCAAGGGCCGCTGCAAGGGCAATTGCCAGAAGAATGCCGGGAAAGGCAAGGAGAATATCCACCAGCCTCATAAACAATTCATCTATTATCCCACCAAAATAACCTGAAATTCCTCCAGCAGCTACGCCAACAACAACAGATATTCCCACTGCAATGGTTGATACAAGAAGAGAAACCCTTGCCCCATAAGCAACAAGGGTGAAAATATCCCTTCCTAACTTATCAACACCAAACGGATGGGAGAAAGATGGTCCTTTTAGACCCGCTGAAAGATCAATGTGTGAAGGAGAATATGGAGAAAAAAGAGGACCTAAAGTAGCAAAAATAAGAACAATGAAAATGAAAAAAATTCCAGACCAGAAAAGCTTTTTCATCAGCCAAGCCTCACTCTTGGGTCAATCAAGGAGTAGGTAAAGTCAACAAGGGTGTTAACAATAACATAGGTAAGTGCAATCACAAGTACTACCCCCTGAACCAGTGGATAATCTCTTGTCTGAATAGCTTCAATCAGGAGTCTTCCTATCCCGGGCCAGCTGAATATGGTCTCGGTTATTACAGCTCCTGAAAGCAGTGCACCAAATTGCAAACCCATTATGGTTACCACCGGGATCAGGGCATTTCTAAGAGCATGCTCTACAACTATTTGCCAGAATGGCAATCCCTTAGCTTTTGCGGTAGTTACATACTGCTGATCAAGAGTAGAAATTAAAGAGGTCCGGGTCATTCTTGTT
>JALTID010000238.1 GCA_027004335.1 bacterium | reverse complement strand
GCAGATCATCAAGGTACCAGGCATGACTTACAAGATCAGGTCCCCATGCTCCAAACTCACCCAAAACAAAAGCTGCATTTTGATATTTTGCATCCCCAAGTTTTGCCTCCATTACTCCAAGATACTCCCCTTTTTTTGATCTTTTGTAAGATTGGCCTTCATGAACGCTCTGGTCATAGTAGTGAGGTGCATATATAAGTTGATCAAAGGGTAGAGGTGATAGGTCAGTGGGTAGTTCCTGTCTCAGAACAGATGGTTCAAAGATAAGGATCTTAAAGGGAGCTACCTTTCTTATAGCCCGTCCCACTGTGACATAGAGGGGGTAGAGAACTTCTTTTTCAAAAGTTGTATTTCCAAAACTACCGGGAAAGGGCTCATTTAAGAATTCAAAACCAATAACATCAGGATTATTGCTAAAATACTCAGCGGCCTTCTGCCATGTCATTGCAAAATGTTTCCACAGGTAATCTCTTGAGGTCCAGAGATGGTCGTAGCAGGCAATAATGCCGGGTTGTGCGTAATTCATCCACCACTCGGGAAGCCAGTGCTTTCTTGCGTCTATGTAGTATTGGGAGTTGCATGTCCAGGCAGGTGCACCATTGGCTTTGAATCCCTCCCCATATAGATCCATATGCATATCCACCCAGACAAAAATATTGTTTTCTGCTGCCCAGCTCACCCTTTTTGCATAATTTTTTAAATATGTGTAATCCCATACGCCTTCCGTGGGTTCAAAGGCGTACCACTCAAAGATCATCCTTGCAAAGTTAAATCCCCAGTTTTCCCTTAGGTCTCTCATATCTTCTTCTGTTACTTTTCCAAAGAAGGTATCATAACTATCTTTCCGACGATACTTGAATGATTCAGATACATTTGCTCCCCGCAGAAGCAGATGGTATGACCCCACAAAGAGTTCATTGTTTTCAACATAAACAGGGGAAGCTTTAAAGTGTCTGATAGTGTAGTTCTTCCTGGAAGTGGTTGTTTTTGTACCACAGGCGAAGATAAAGATAAAAGTTATAACAAGAAAGAACCTTTTCACTTTTATATAAGTAATGTTATAAGTTTTCTGGGGAAGAGTCAATGGGTGATGCCTCATAGATGCTTATTTACATTTTAGTCATTGACAATAATAAGATTCAGGAATAGTATATGTAATATAATGAACAGAGGAGGTTTTGCCATGAGAAAAAATCTTCCATTGGTTCTATCTTTGTTGCTTATTTTCTTCATTTCTTCCTGTGGAAGCTCTACAGAGAAAAATAATAATATTGTGCAATCCCGGGCTGGCAATAATAACCAAGGGACTTCCCAGAATTTAAATTATCCCCTTGAAACTTTTATAACCAATGGTCCCGATTTTGTGACAAACCAGCAGGTCGCGGAACTATGGTTTATAAGCTCGGCTCCTGCAGAGAAGTTTCAATGTTCTCTGGATGGTGCAGATTGGAGTGATTGTAATTCACCAGCTATCTACACAGGCTTATCTGAAGGGGAACATACCTTTAAGGTTGCTGCTATTGATCAATATGGTAATAAAGACACAACTCCAGCAGAATATTCGTGGAAGATAGATTTGACTCCTCCTGACACCCAGATAAACTCTGGTCCTGCATCACCAACTTCATCCGATTCAGCAACTTTTACCTTTTCCAGTAATGAAGATGCAACTTTTCAGTGTAATCTTGATAACGGGGGATGGGAGATATGTACTTCTCCAAAGAGTTACACTGGATTGGATGAAGGTCCCCATACTTTTCAGGTTCGTGCAGTGGATCTTGCAGGGAATGTTGATGGAACTCCTGCAACCTATAGCTGGACTATAAATTCACAACTTTCTGGTATTGATACAAGTATTACCTCTCATCCCCAGGAATATACAAATTCGCAGAGTGCGACCTTTACTTTTAGTTCCAATGAGGCTGATGTTACTTTTATGTGTAAAATTGATTCAGGCAACTGGGAAAATTGTACATCACCCAAAACATATCAAAACTTAGCTGAGGGTATTCATCATTTCCATGTTAAAGCTGTAAAAG
>JALTID010000237.1 GCA_027004335.1 bacterium | reverse complement strand
ACAACCATGGGGAAACAGATAATCTGAAAGGCTTATATAGCATAGCTGGAGGTAAACTTGCTGCATACAGGCTGATGAGCAAAGAAGCAGTGGATATTATTTCAAAGGAGCTTAAGGTAAGGAGAAAGTGCAGAACGCATAAGTTGCCCCTCCCTGGAGGTGACAAAAAAGTCGATCCATTGGCACTTGCCGGGAGGTATGGGATTTCTCCCTATCTTGCAGGTAAATTGATCTTCCGTCATGGTAGCAGAAGCGAGGAGATTCTTGAGCTTGCTAAAGAGATTGATAATGGTTTTTTTATGGTGTGTCCCTCCGAGCAGGTAATCAAAGCTGAAATTGTGTATGTGATGGATAGAGAATTTGCTGTGACCCTTTCTGATGTGAGCAGAAGAACCAGGTTGGGGATGGGTCCCGGGGGAGGAAGAAGTGCTTTCATTGCTGCAGAAATAATGAGAGAACATAAAGATGAAGATTCTTCTTATAGGTCCTGGCTTGTAAGAGAATTTTTAAATCATATATATAAATTGAGAAAATCGATCCTTGCTGATATTCAATTGGGTTATGAGGAGGTGATTCAGGGTGAGTTAATTAGTAATACCGGATTGAGGTATTCAGAATGGGGAGAGTAGTAGTTATTGGTGGAGGTTTTGGTGGGAGGTTGATGCTTCACCTCCTTCTTGAAAGAAGACATGAAGTTGTACTGATTGATAACAGAAGAGGTGGCTCCTGGTATTTTTCAGGAGTTCTGAATATTGGTTATATCCCCAACGCCTCAGTTAAGTCGCAGATAAGTATTCCTGTTGTTGATGTTGTAAAAGAGATCTCTCATTTCTTCCCTCAGCATATTTTCTCATCAGAAAAATCGGAAATAGTGGAGAAGTCGCTGAGGAGTGTGCTAACAACTCTTCGTCTTGAATCTCTCTTTCATCCTCTTTCAGGACAGACTCTTCCATTTCTTACAACTGCCGGAACTATTCATACAGGGATCTCTTCATGGAAGAGTATTCTTCCCCTTCCCTCCATGGGTGATTTTGATATATTGATTCCTCAGTGTATGAAACCTTTTTTTCCAAATAATATACAAAATGACATCAACCTTTTTTTGAAAAAGATCGGTTTTTCCAGCAGCGCGAAAGTGGTTTTTTCAGGAAAAGTGTGTAAGGGGGATAGATTCTTCTCAATTCTTGAGATGAATCGGCTCCTTGATGATAGTTTTGAATATATTCAAGATATTATCTCTGTTGTGAAGGAACTTGATTCTCAGAATGTTTTTATTCCACCTATCCTTGGTATTAAACGCTGGAAAGAGAATCTTGAGGCTTTGACAGAGGAAACTGGCAAAAATATTTCTGAAATGGCAGCAGTTACAGAGTCTCCCTTTGGCTCAAGATGGGAAAATGAGTGCATTCAAGAGCATGAAGACTTTGCCGGAGTTAAAGCAACTGTAGTAGAAACAAAGGGGTATCCTGGTAAGGTGGAATCTATCGTAATTGATCGCGGTGACATTATTGAAGGTGACTATTTTGTTCTTGCTACAGGGAAATTCCTGTCAGGTGGGATCTACAGGGATTTTAAAATAGTTAAAGAGAGTCTGTTTGGTCTCCCTGTGTTTTTTGGTGACACTCTTCTCAAGCCAGGGATGGACATAGCTACCTTATTTGATAGTGAATTTACTGGATACCATCCTATCTGGTTTACAGGAATAAAGAGGGAGGGAGAGGGAAGACCTGTCAATGAGTGGGGAGAAGTGGCATATGAAAATCTATATGCGGTGGGAGGTGTGGTAGAAGGAGTTGATTACCACAATTCAGGAGCAGGGATTTCTGCCACTGCGTTTTCAATAGAAAGGGTTGGGTTGCTTAATGAGTAGGAAACTTTTTTCTGTTTTTTTTCTTGGGTTATTTTTTCTCAGACACTGGTTTGTTCGTCTCTGGAAAGTTATAACAAGGCCCAACCAGCTTAAGTTGTTCAAGAGAAATTTTCTGGATGATAATTTAATAGAATTTAAAGAAGAAGAATATGAGGTACTGAGAAAATTATCCCACTGTATTCTATGCAACCGGTGTAAATAC
>JALTID010000236.1 GCA_027004335.1 bacterium | reverse complement strand
ACATAAACAAAACAATAAGAAAAGCTCCAAGCCCTGAGCCAACCATATTAAAAAAATAAAGTAGATTTATTCTCTTCTTAATTTTTAAAAATGAAAAAAAAATAAAAAATGAAAAAAAGAAAAAAGGGAGAAAAAATATAATGTAGTAGAAACCAAGATAAAGAATTTGTCTTGAATCCTGATAAATGCTCTGGGGAACAAAGGGAACCTGTTTTGACAAAATAAACACATACCCCGAAAACAAGATAAAAAGAGATGTAGACAGAAAAAGCCAATTTTCTAATTCTCTTTCAATCTTGTTTTTATAAATGGTAATCAGTACCCCGGAAACTCCAAAGCCCAGAAGAGCCACGCTTATAATCATTGCTGCAAAGTTGGAATAATTGACAACACTCATATAACGAATACTTCCCATCTCTGCAGCAAGTAAAGCGATTGAGATAAATAAAACCGCAGCAAAATATCTTCTTTCCATAGATTTATCTTGTTTTCTTTAATGCTTATATTTCTCCAGCATTTTTCCTGTAAAAGGAACAAATTTACACGATCTTAATCGCTGTGTTTTAATTCCTCCATCAGACTTTTTTCTAATCAATAACAATGTCTGCCTGGTGAAAGGGTTACCCACGGGAATAAGCAAAATCCCGCCAGGTTTTAACTAATTCATCTACTTACTTCTTTATCTTCACTGGCGTTCCCCGAACTACTAACATATAGAGTTCGTCTACATCCTTTTTCAGCATTCTTATACAGCCAGCAGTAACATATTTCCCAATTTCTCCCGGGTTAATTGCCTCATGGATACCTATCCCTTTTGCATTAATGCCCAGCCAGCGTGAACCCAGCAGATTTTCCGGGCTGTTCGGGGGTATAGGCCCTTTATTAGAATACCATACTGGATTTTTCAACCGGTCAGTAATTTTAAATTCTCCTACTGGAGTTTTGTCATCTGTTCCGGTGGCTATTGGGTATACCTTGAAAAATTTCCCTTCGTAATATAGATAGAGAAGGTTCTTGCTTAAATCCACTTCTATAGAAAACTTGTCTGGGACAAGAGTAAGTTTATCTCCAGGCTTTATCGGAATGTTCTCTAACTTATTCATCTTAACAATCAGGTCAACCGTAGTATGGAATTTATTGGCTATTTTATAAAGGAAATCACCTGATTTCACTTTATATTGGAAACTGCCCGGAAAGGGGAGTCTTCCCGAAAGCATTTCTTCATGGATTTTCATTAATTTCTGCTCTGCCTCAGGAAGGGGAGGATTAGTCGGGTGTTTCTCCCACGATTTAAGCATCTTCTCTCTGGTTGCCTTCTCTTGCTTTCTCTGATACTTATATTTCTCCAGCATTTTTCCTGTAAAAGGAACAAATTTACACGATCTTAATCGCTGTGTTTTAATCCCTCCATCAGACTTCTTTCTAATCAATAACAATGTCTGCCTGGCAAAAGGGTTACCCACGGGAATAAGCAAAATCCCGCCAGGTTTTAACTGACGAAGAAGATACACAGGCACATGGTCCGCTGCACAGGTAACAATAATTTTATCGTAAGGTGCATATTTAGCCCAGCCGTAGTAACCATCACCGGTTTTACCCTGTATATGATAGCCAAGTTCTCTCCATCTATGAGAAGCCTGTTTTGCAAGTTGTGGTATAATCTCAATACTATAAACCTTTTTTGTAATCTGATATAATACAGATGCCTGATACCCTGAACCTGAACCAATTTCAAGCACAGAGTCTGTTGGTTTTAGTCTAAGTAAGTTGGTCATATAGGTGACAAACCACATATCGGTAATTGTCTGTCCATAACCAATGGGGAGAGGATACTCTTCATAAGTGAATCTACGCTCATTTTTGGGAACAAAAAACTCCCGGGGGACCTCAAGAATAGCCCTTAACACATCTTCTTTAAAATTTGTTGTCCTTCTATAGTGCTCAACTCTCATCTTCCGCTGTTCTAAATATGTACCAGATGATGCATAACCACAACCTACAAGTGAAAAAATCACTCCATACACAAAAATGGTTACAAGAAATTTTTTTGAAAACTTCATAATTACCTCCTAACTCACATTGAGCAAGTCCAATTG
>JALTID010000235.1:914-6483 GCA_027004335.1 bacterium | reverse complement strand
GTGAATATCCTGCAACTTTAAGATTGAAAAAGATGATAGAAAGAGAGAAAATTTTTAAATAAAATTGGTCTTCCTCAATTTCTATTGCAAAAAATTGCCTCAGCCGCATTATTTCAGCTATAATTAAAAATGCGGAATTTTTGTTGAATTGCAGAAGGAGGAAGAAGTATGCCTGAGAAGAAAAGAACATATATCAATGGCGAGTGGAGAACAACGGAGGAATATGAAGAAAACATCAATCCCTACAACGGGGAAGTCATCGGCTACATACCTATTGCTTCAGAAAAAGATGTAGAAGATGCGATTCAATCAGCTGTTGATGCGTTCAAAACGACAAAAAAGCTCTCAGCTTATGAGAAATCAAAGATCCTTGAAAACATCAAAAAAGGGATTGAGGAACGAAAAGAGGAACTGGCCAGAATGATAGTGGAGGAATCGGGAAAACCATGGCAATACGCGTTGGGGGAAGTTAACAGAGCCACAGTCACTTTTACATTTGCCGCTGAGGAAGCAAAGAGAATCGGAGGGGAAGTTTTTCCCGTGGATATTCAGGAAAATACAAAAAATTACAGAGGATTTTATAAGAGGTTCCCACTGGGGCCAATAATCGCCATCACACCTTACAATTTTCCTTTGAATCTCGTGGCGCACAAAATAGCTCCTGCAATCGCAGCTGGAAACAGTGTCGTTCTCAAGCCCCCACCCCAGGCACCTTTTACATCTCTCATACTCGCTGAGATAATTGAAAAAGCTGGAGCCCCTGCGGGGATGGTTAATGTCGTTCCTACCACCGTGGAGAGAGCCGAAAAGATGGTAAGAGATGAAAGATTTAAGCTTCTTTCTTTCACAGGTAGCCCCAGAGTTGGCTGGTACCTTAAAAACATAGCGGGGAAGAAAAAAATACTTCTTGAACTTGGGGGGAACGCAGGAGCTGTGGTGGATGAAAGTGCAAATCTGGATTTTACAGCATGGAGACTTGCCATTGGTGGCTTCGCCAATGCAGGACAGATCTGCATAGCTGTTCAGAGAATATATGTCCATAAAAATATATATGATAAGTTTTTAGAAAAATTTAAAAGAGAAGTAGAAAAATTAAAAATTGGTGATCCTATGGACCCAGACACAGTTTTCGGTCCTCTTATTGACGAGAGAGCAGCAGATAAAGTTGAGAGATGGATAAGTGATGCTATTGAGAATGGTGCAATAATCATCACAGGTGCAAAGCGGAGAGGAAATATAATTGAAGCAACCATTATCTCTGATGTTAAAAAAGATCTGCCCGTTTACTGTGAGGAAGTTTTTGGGCCGGTAGTCATAACAGAACCATTTGATGCTTTTGAAGAGGCAATTGATAAGGTAAATGACTCCCAGTATGGACTTCAGGCAGGCATTTTCACAA
Source organism: bacterium (assembly GCA_027004335.1). Lineage (GTDB taxonomy): Bacteria > JALSQH01 > JALSQH01 > JALSQH01 > JALSQH01 > JALTID01. The sequence continues at coordinate 5,084 of JALTID010000235.1, read as the reverse complement.
ATGATTTAAAAAATACGCACTACGCTATTGAAAATCTTGATGTGGGAGGAGTTATAATTAACGACTATCCTACCTTCAGGGTGGACAATATGCCCTACGGAGGAATAAAAGATTCAGGATTGGGGAGAGAGGGATTGAAGTACGCTGTTGAAGAAATGACTGAGATTAAAACAGTGATAATGAGATTTTAAAACCAGGGAGGAAAAAATGGAGAAAAAATTAAGGTTACTTCTGGTTGACGATGAGGAAAATATACTCAGTGCATTGAGAAGATCACTGCGGAAAGAACCATACGAAATTGAAACGGCTACCAGTGCAAAAGAGGCCGCTGACAAATTTTATGAGAAACCATTTGACATAGTTGTCTCCGATTTTAAAATGCCAGGGACAAACGGGCTTGAATTCCTGAAATGGATCAGAGAAAATTATCCTGACACCATAAGAATAATGCTCACGGGTCAGGCAGATCTTGAAGTCGCCGCAGAAGCAATAAATGAAGGAGAGATTTATAGATTTTTCTTAAAACCATGGGATGATGAAGAGTTAAGGCTTTCTCTGAGATTGGCATCTGAACACCTGAGGCTTGAAAGGGAACACAGGAAGTTACTTGATCAACTTGAAAAAGCAAAAAATCTAATTGATTCACTGGAAAAAGAATATCCAGGTATCACAAAAGTTAAAAAGGACGAAGAAGGTAGAATTATCCTTGATGATACAGAGGAAGAATAATGCCATCAATTCTGATTGTAGATGATGAAAAATATATGGTAGAATTTCTGAAGGATATTCTTATCCCTTTTAAATATGAAATTTTTACAGCACTTTCTCTTAAAGAAATGTGGGAAATTCTGGAAGGTACTCAGATAGATTTAATTCTTCTTGATATTCTTTTCCCCGGTGAAAATGCCTTTGATCATCTGGACTCATTAAGGAAGAGATTTCCATCTACCGGGGTTGTTCTTATTTCAGCTAAAAAGGACAGAGACACTATTTTAAAGGCACTCAGATCTGGAGTTATTGACTTTATCCCCAAGCCCCCTGATCCTCATGAAGTGGAGTTTGTCACAAAAAATGCCCTTAACCGGCTAAAAATCTTAAAAGAAAACGAGAGGCTCACTGAAAATCTAAGGGAAAAAATCCAGCTTCTTAATCTCCTTTTAGAAACATCCAACCAGATCAATTCTGCTATGGAAAAAGAAATAATACTAAAAAATGTCCTCACTTCAGTCAAAACGATATTTCAGTGTGAAGGAAGCACCATCTTAACCTACGATGAGAAAGAAGATGCACTTATTTTCTATACCACTGTGGGAGGAGATCCAAAGGTCAAATCGGTAAAGTTAAAAAAAGATCAGGGGATAGCTGGATGGTGTTTTACAAATAAGAAACCAATAATTGTAGATGATCTTTACTCAGACCCAAGATTTGCACGGATAGTGGACACTCGCTCAGGATTCACCACTAAAAATATTGTAGCAGTCCCCATATTAAAATCTGATGGAACAGTAATCGGAGTTGGGGAATTAATCAATATTAAGAACATAAAAAAATTCAGACAAGGTGGTTACCTGTCTGCTCTTCAATCTCTTTCAAACCTAATAGCTGGAGCTCTGGAAAGAGCTGCTCTGATAAAAGAAGTGGTCAAAGTCAATCTTGAACTAGATAAGATGAATATGGAATTGGAAGACAAGATAATTGAAAGAACCAGAGAACTTGAAAAAACAATAAAAGAATTGAAAGCAACTCAATCAAAGTTAATTGAAACAGAAAAGATCGCTGTTATAGGAGAACTTTCTGCAGGAATAGCTCACGAACTGAATAACGCCCTGGGATATGTAACAAGTAATATTTTTTCTATGCAAGAATATCTTGAAGAGATGGGGGGGAGCATAAAAATGATAAGGCAACTAACAGGAGAAGGAGCATGTGAAAAAATAAAAGAAGTCGTAAATAATGAAGAAATTGATTTTATCCTTTCAGATATTCAAAATCTAATATCTGAGTCTAATAAGGGAATTGAACATACCAAGAAGATAATTTCTGGACTCAAAAAACTCAGCAGAACTGAAAAGGGATCAATAGAAATGATAAGCCTCTCTTCAATCCTTAAAGATGCCATAGACTTTGCTCATACTAAACTTAAATATGTGCCTGAAATAAAAATGAATATCCCAAAATTAAGACCGATATTCTGCTACCCAAATCAGTTAACCCAGGTATTTATTAACCTTTTAAACAATGCAGCTGATGCGGTAACAGAAAAAGGAGAAAAGGGAAAAATTGAGATAACAGCATGGGAAGATGCAAAATTTCAATATGTTAAAATCTCAGATAATGGGATTGGTATCTCTGAAGAAGCCCTTTCCAGAATTTTTGATCCCTTTTTTACAACAAAACCTCCTGGAAAAGGCACAGGACTGGGGTTAAGTATCTCCTCCAGAATCATTCAAGATCACTATGGAGAAATTGGTGTTGAATCTAAAAAAGGAGAAGGCACTACTTTCACGATAAAACTCCCCAAGAATCTGAACGAAATAGAGGAAAATAAATCTTCTTCACCTGATAGGATGAAGTAACCAATCTTCATGAGGTGATAACTCTGAAGAGATAGGGGAATTGGAAGGAACTATGTAATGAAGAGTAGAGAAATCTCTGTTAAGATAAAAGAGCTTGCCTATTTCTACTTTTACTTTAGTATCACCTAAATTTACCATGCGGATCTCTTCTATGTTTTTCAATTTTACCTCCTCAGGTAATTTCAAAACCACCCTTTTCCACCCTGAAAAATTCCAGCTCAACCCCGAGGAGTTATTTGTAATTTCATCTCCGCTGGAGAGTTTCACATCCATTGCTATCTTTGTTTCGTCAGAAATATAAAGATCAAGGTAAAGATAATAATCAAGAGGAGCGAGAAAGTCACACTGATCACTGAGTTTTGATTCTTCAGTTGTTATTTTTCCCTCTCTCTCCATCTCCCATTCCATTATAAGATAGGTCCAGGGTTCCATATCAAGGTAATCTTCTCTCGTAGGAGCAGAGTTCACTGCCGGATATACAGGCAGAGCAAAAAGCAACTGTTTGGTATCATCCTCTATTTTCCCCTCGGTCACAAGCCCATGATCCTCGGGAGAAACCATCAAAAGGGGATGACCGAGGTAATTCTCTCCCTGAAAAAGGGTATCCTCAGTTTCGTTGTCTCTCATATACTCCTTATCACTTCCTAAATCCACAGTAAATGCATTTTCAATATCTGCTACTCTCCCCCATGTATACATTAACACACCAGGAAAAACCCCGGTTCCACCATCTTCATTTGAATAGTAAAGAATATATTCCAATCTTTCCCCCTCCTTCTTACAAACCCAAAAAAGGGGTAGATCAGACATTGTGTTATAGGGAAAATCTTTCCCATCAAGAGTAAGGGTTTTTTTATAACCAAGGAGGTAAGGTACATTTGCGATGCATGCTTCTGAGATACCGGAAAACTTAACAAGTTGCAGCTTATTAATTTCAATTTTTGCATCACTACATGGAGACTTTTCTGGAGAAAATTTAAAGGTTAAACTTTCTGAACCTTTTTTAAGATCACCTAAAAACAGGGTATACTCAAAATTAGGATCCCAGAGAATTAGAGAACCAGCCCATACATTCCTGCTTCGGAAAACATCAATCACCACTGAAGGACAGGAGGATCTGTTCCACGCAAAATTATCCCCGTGAATTGAAACTGAAAGATAATACGCACCATCAGAAGGAACATCCAATGAATAAGTTAGCATCGGAAAGGAAGTAGAAAGATACACCTCTTCACTATTACTTTTCTTTTTATTCCCACAACTACTCATAATTAGCAGTAATATGACACTAAAAAGCAAAAACTTCTTTTTCATCTCTCTCCTGATAACTCCTTAAAAAGTTTTTTAAGTGATCTTATCAGAATCTCTCTAACATCTTCTGTTTTCTTATTCAAAATCATAGCGATCTCATAAGGTTCAAACTCATCAAATATGAAAAGGGCAAGAATTTTTCTCTCCACAGGGGAAAATTCTGGAAGTATTCCCTTTATTCTTTCAGAAATCTCTTCTTTTATGGCAGTTAGATCAGGTACATCTTCAAGTTCACCCTCAGCATTTACAGCAGGGATGAGATCCTCAAGTTTTAGCCATGCAT
>JALTID010000235.1:0-904 GCA_027004335.1 bacterium | reverse complement strand
TTTCACTGCCAAGATCAGAAACTTCCTCCTCAGGAGGTTCAAGAGGAATATCTTCCTCAATACTGACTTCCTCCTCAGAGGACTGTGTCAGAGATTCGATTCTTTCCTTAAGAATTTCAGAAATCTTCTGATAAAGTAATTTCTTATTGGCACTAAAAGATTTAAATAGCCCTTCATCTGTGGATCGCTTAATAGCTTCACCAACAATTTCATCAACATCTACCATTTCCAGGCTTTCCATATCATTCAGGAGATGAGCAACAGCCATTCTTCTGGCAAATTTTATTAGATCTGGACGGAGATCTTTCAGGGTTTTCTGAGCTTCCGGGGAAACCCTGCTCATAAGATACGCTAATTTCTCTTCTTTTTCAATCCTGTGAGATTCTATGATTTTTTCCTTTTTTCTCTTGATCTCTTTTAGAAGAGATTTAAAAAGCCCATCAATGGCAAAGGAAAGCTGAGAATGATTGTTGGAAGCCACAATGTCAATATTTCCCATTAAGTGCAGATAAGCCTTCAAAAGAAAATCTTTTCTCTTACTGCTCTGATTAATCTCAATTTTTAGTGTAGATTCACTGTTTGCACCAAATTTTCCCAGGATTTTCTCAAGCTTTTCCAGTTTCTTTTCAAGTATCCTCTCATCTCTGTTACTCAACTTGATATTTTCCTTTTTCACAATCTTTACTTCCATAGTTCCTCCATTTTTTATTTGTTATTATAGATTTTCTTATCTTCTGCTTTTTCATATCCAGCTTTCTCTTCATCAAGTTTATCTATAAGGATCCAGTTCACAAAATCACATATCTGCTTTATCGCTTTTTTAGACAAATCTATCAAGACCAGAGTTCTATCCTCTATTTTTTCATAAGACTTCATCTCAGGTATTTTAATAAGGCTTGCTGCT